>JAXDLD010000165.1:0-11701 GCA_034666805.1 Acidobacteriota bacterium | reverse complement strand
GGCCGGTCCCTCGATCGACCTCGTGCCGGAGTTCTACCTGCCGCTCGAGCAGGTGCCGCCGGAGGCCTGGGATTGGATCCAGCGCGCGATGATGATCGTCGTCCGCGGCCCCGCCGACCCGCGGGCGCTCGCCGGCGCGGTGCGCACCGCGGTCGCCGGGGTCGACCCCTCCCTGGCGCTCTACTCGGTCCGCACCCTCGACGAAGCCCTCCCGCAGACAGTGGCCGAGGCGCGCATCCGCACTCTCCTCCTGGGGCTCCTGGGCGCCATCGGCCTCGCCCTGGCCGCCGTCGGCATCTACGGGGTGATCGCCTATTTCGTCAGCCTGCGCCGGCACGAGATCGGGATCCGGATGGCGCTCGGCGCGACGCCGGGCGACGTGATGACCCTTCTCACCTGGCAGGGGGTGCGGCCGGTCCTCGCCGGCCTGGCATTGGGCTCGGGGCTCGCTTTCGCGGTCACCCGCTGGCTCGCGAGCCAGCTCTATGGCGTCTCCGCGACCGATCCGGTCACCTTCGCCGGGGTCGCCCTCCTCCTCTTCGCGGTCGGCCTCGCGGCGAGCCTCATCCCCGCCCGGCGGGCGACCCGGGTCGATCCCACGGAGGCGATGCAGGCGGGGTAGCGGGGTAGATCTGAAGCTTGACAGCCGGCGGAACCCCCGCTATCTTGATATCCACTTTCGCGCAGATGATTTCGATGCACGGTCGCCGATTTACTCACTGCCCCTTTACCTTCCGTTTCTTCCCCTCGGGAGAAGCGGCTGGCCTGGGGACCGTGCGCGCGAGACGAGCTGATTAGAAGCTGACGCCGTAGGGTTTTCGAACCAAACCAGCCGCGACTCCCGGGAGGGATCGCGGCTGGTTTTTTTTTGCTCCGCCGAAGCGGCGGAACGGAGAGGAGAGATCGCAATGAACCTCGAACCGTGGCGAGCACAGATCGACGACCTCGACCGCCAGCTCGTGGAGCTGCTCAACCGGCGCACCTCGCTCGCGATCGAGATCGCCCGGATCAAGGCGCGTTTCGGCGCCCGGATCCTGGACGGCAAGCGGGAGCGCTCTATCCTGGCGCGGGTCGCGGGCTCGAACGCGGGGCCGCTCGCCTCGACCGCCGTCTGTCGCATTTTCAGGCGTGTCCTCAGCGAATCGCGGCGGGCGGCGGCGGCGGCCACGGGGTCCCAGGAGACCGCCCCATGAGCGCCGCTCCCGCGCCAAGGCCCGCGAGCGTCGCCTTCCAGGGAGAGCCCGGCGCCTTCAGCGAGGAGGCGGCCGTCCGTCTCCTCGGGGACACGGTCCGCCGGGTGCCCGCCGCGAGCTTCGAAAACCTTTTCGCTCTCGTCTCCTCGGGCGAGGTGGACGCCGCCCTGGCGCCTTTCGAGAACAGCCTCGTCGGCTCCGTCCACCGCTGCTACGACCTGCTCCTCGGCAGCTCCCTCTCGATTTTGGCCGAGTGCATCCTGCCGATCCGCCATCATCTGATCGGCTGCCGCGGCGGCTCGTTCGCGGCGGTGCGGACCGTCGCCTCCCACCCCGTGGCGCTGGCCCAGTGCGACCGCTTCTTCACCGCCCATCCGCACCTCCTCCGCGACGCCGCGGACGACACCGCGGCCAGCGTCCGGCGGGTCTCCGAGGCGGCCGACCCGGCACGCGCCGCCCTGGGGAGCGCCCGGGCGGCCCGTCTCTACGGGGGGGAGATCCTCCGCCACGACCTCCAGGACCATCGGGAGAACTACACCCGGTTCCTCCTCCTCGGCACCTCGCCG
The DNA here is from genome assembly GCA_034666805.1 of Acidobacteriota bacterium. GTDB lineage: Bacteria > Acidobacteriota > Thermoanaerobaculia > Multivoradales > UBA5704 > DASQPA01. The sequence continues at coordinate 9,942 of JAXDLD010000165.1, read as the reverse complement.
GTGGACACCGCGGACGGCGACAAGATCTCGCTCGCGGTCCAGCTCGACCACCAGCCCGGCGCGCTCCACCGCGCGCTCGCGCCCTTCGCCCGGAACGGCATCGACCTGCTGCGGATCGAGAGCCGGCCGATCGTGGGCGAGCCCTGGCGCTACCTCTTCTATCTCGACCTCCGCGGCTCGACCCGCGAGCCGAAGGTCCGGGAGGCCCTGGCGGAGCTCGCCGGGACGGCGGTCTCCGTGCGCAGGCTGGGTTGCTACCCGGGAGCGGCCGCGCCTTTTCGGGAGGGTTCGATTGGAGATACATTGGTCCGGTGATGGAGCCGGACCGGCAAGGAGAGCCGGCGAGCGGGTGGTCGTCCTTTGAGGCGTTCTTCGGACCGTCCCGGTCCGCGGCCGGCTCGTACCTCTGGGCCCGCTTTCTCTTCCTCCGCGCCTTGGGGCTGGTCTTTTTTTCGGCCTTCTATTCCCTGGCCTTCCAGATCCACGGCCTCATCGGGCCGCGCGGCATCCTGCCCGCCGGCACCTATTTAGCGGCGGTCGCCCGGGTCTACCCGACGACTCGCTTCTGGTTCGCCCCGACCCTCCTCTGGCTCTCGTCTTCCGACGCCGCCCTGACCGCCCTCCTGGCCGCCGGCTTCGCGGCCTCGCTCGCCCTCGTCGGGAATCTCTGGCCGCGGGCGAGCCTTCTCGTCGCCACCCTTGCCTTCCTCTCCTTCGTCACCGCCGCCCAGGACTTCTCCTCCTACCAGTCGGACGGCATGCTGCTCGAAGCCGGCTTCCTGTCGCTCTTCCTCGCCCCGCCCGGCCTCCGGCCCGGGCTCGGAGCCGGCCATCCGCCCTCTTCGGCGAGCCTCTGGCTCCTGCGCTGGGAATGGTTCCGGATCTACTTCGAGTCGGGGGTGGTCAAGCTCGCGAGCGGCGAGCCGCAATGGCGGAACCTCTCCGCCATGGACAAGTATTACGAGAACGGTCCCCTGCCGACCTGGATCGGCTGGTACGCCCACCAGCTGCCGCACTCGTTCCATGCCGCGACCGCCCTCGTCACCCTGATCGTCGAGCTCGGCCTGGTCTGGCTCGCCTTCCTGCCGCGCCGGTTCCGGGGTGCCCGCATCGGGGCCTTCGTGGTCGCGACCCTCCTCCAGGTGGGCATCATCCTCACCGCCAACTACGCCTTCCTGAACTACCTGGTGCTGATCCTCGGCATCCTGCTCTTGGACGAGCGCGCCCTCGCCCGGCTCCGGCTACCCCTGGCGGCATCGGCGGAGCTCGCGAGCCCGCGGCGGTTCCAGCGTGCCCGCGTGGTCGCGGCGGCGGCGGCCCTGATCTGGGTCTTCTACTCGACGATCGTCGCCTTCGGCGGCAGGGGCATCCCCGGGCCGCTCCTCGGTCCGGCCCTCGCGCTCGAACCGTTCCGTATCGCCAACCGCTACGGCCTCTTCGCGGTGATGACCCGGGGGCGGTACGAGGTCGAGTTCCAGGGCACGCGGGACGGCACGACCTGGATCGCCTACCCCTTCCGCTACAAGCCGCAGGACGTCCGGAAGGCGCCGGGGATCTACGCCCCCTACCAGCCGCGGTTCGAGTGGAACCTCTGGTTCGCCTCGCTCGGAAGCTGGCGCGACGCGCCCTGGGTCGTCGCCGCCGAGGCCCGCCTCCTGGAGGGCGAGCCCGCCGTCCTCGCCCTCTTCGCCCGCGACCCCTTCCAGGGCGAGAAGCCGCTCGCCGTGCGCACGGTGCTCTGGCAGTACTGGTTCACCAGCCGGGAGGAGCGGGCGCGGACCGGCGCCTGGTGGCGCCGGGAATACCAGGGGCCCTACGCGCCGGAGGTCCGGCGCCGCCGCACCTAAAAATATACTGTAACGATCGCGGCCGCTCGAGCGCCTGTTCAGACGTTGGCAGGACCCCCTTACAGAAAAGGAGCTCGAAGTGGCCCAAGACAAGGCTCAACCCCCCCAGCCGGCCCCGCCGGACGACAAGGACCGGCTCGCGTCGTACGGTATCTCTCCGGATCAGACGCTCGCCGAGCCAGTGATCGTGCCCCCTGACAAAGTCCTCACCCTCTCCGCCCTGGACGGAGCGGGCAAGCGCGGCTATGTCCAGCTCAAACCCAAAACCATGGACGACGTCAAGCTCTGGATCGGCGTCCACGACGAGATCGCCCGGCGCCGCACCGTGGCGCACCTGGCGCCCGCCAACATCCCCCACGTGCAGAATGCGGCCGAGCTCAAGCAGCTTCCCACCGCCGACCTGCGCGGCCTGCACAACCTGGCCGAGACATTTGTGCACGGCGACTCGCGACAGGTCGCGCAGTTCACCCCAGCCTTCCAACTGCTCCTCAAGGACGCCGTAATCCACGGCATTTTCGTGCGCGCCGACATCGACGTCTACGGCGTCCTCGACATCCACAACAGCGTCCGCCTGCTGTGGGCGAACCGCATCCGCATCTGGGGCAACGGCAAGATCCGCTTCCATGGTCCAGCCAAGATCGATGCGACGAGCATCGAGGGCAAGCACAAACTTGTCCACTTCCCGTCTGAGATTCTCAACGCCGTCTCCTCGATCGGCATCTTGAAAACCCTGGAGGTGCAGCATGGCTAACATCGACGGACGCGGGACCAACGGTGCGAATGGCACCAACGGTACCAACGGCACGGTGGGTGCCGCCGGTGCCACCGGCATCGCGGCCCAGTGCCACTGGGATGGAGATGACGGCGCCACCCGCGGCGGCAACGGCGGCCCGGGCACACCCGGAGCGCGCGGCTCGGATGGCCAGGACGGTACCCGCGGGCTCGACCTCGTGCTCCAGGTGACGGAGCTCTTCGGCGGCTTTGACATCGACTGCAGCGGCGGCAACGGCGGGACAGGCGGGATTGGTGGCAGCGGTGGCAGCGGCGGTCCCGGCGGCGAAGGCGGCTCCGGCAGCGGCTGTGAGGACCCCGCCAACGGCGCCCCCGGCGGCAACGGCGCGCGGGGCGGTGACGGCGCCAACGGCGGCAACGGCGGGGGTGGCGGTAATATCACCGTCACCTATCACACCATCACTCCGACCGGCAGCTTGAACTCGCACTCGAACGGGGGCGCGGGTGGCATCGGTGGCTCCGGCGGTATGGGTGGCGCTGGCGGCCTCGGCGGCCAGCGGGGCGACAACGGTCCGCGCAACACCCAAGGCGGCGCCGCAGCTCCCGGCAATCCCGGGATCAACGGCGTCAACGGGCACTCCGGCTCGATCGTCATCACTCCAGCCTAGGAGACCCCAACTGGTGGGAGGAGCCGGTCGCTGTCCGGCCCTCCCGCCCTTTTTATCGAGGTGCTCTACCGATGCGACGTCTGCGCGACGAAGTGGTCCCCATGCTCGAGCAGATGGCCGCCGGCGCGGAGATCGACCCGGCCGGTCGCGAACGGCTGTGGGCGCTCTTCGACCTGCTCACCCGCGAGTCGCTGAGCCTGCCGGCCGGAGGCTCCGCGGCGCCGTTTTCAGGGATCGACAACGACGGCACTCCCTTCCAGCTCTGCGTCACTCTCGGCCAAGGGGCGAGCGGGGTGCGCTATCTGACGGAGATCGGCGTGCCGGGAAGCTCGCTTGCCGAGCGCAACCGGCTGACGCGCGAGCGGATGGCCGCGGTGATGGAGTGGATCGGGGGCGGGACGGAAGCCACCGAGACGCTCGCCGCCCTCTACCCCCTGGCCCCTGAGGTAGCGCCCAGAGAGCCCGCGGCCGGCTACTGGGTCGCCGTGGCCCACGATCCCAACGGGGTCCGCTTGCGCCTTTATGCCAACAATGGCTGGGGACCGGAGATCGATCGTTGGGAACGGCTGGCCCAGGCCCTCGCCCGGTTGGGTGCCAGCGGCTTCGCTCTCCGTCTGCGCGAGCTGTTGCCCTTGCTAGCCTCGTCCTTCTCTCCCGCCGGTTTGGCGGTGACGGTTCCCGGCCCCGCCATTCTCAAGCTCTACCTGCGCCCCAAGGGCGACCCCTGGCGGAGCTCCAGTGCCCTCCTCGCACGGGTGGCGAGCGGCGGCGCGGCGCTCGCCGCGGAGCTCGACGCCGGCTTGGGAGGCACCCCGGCAGCGCTCGGAGGACGAGCCCTCCTTCCCTCCCTCGCCATGCGGGCCGACGGCGGAGCCTGGGACGTCAAGCTCGACCTCTGCGGCCACTGCCTCTTCCCCGCCGGGACCAACGCCCCGGGGTGCGTCGCGGCGCTCGCCCTGAGGTTGGGGCTCGATGCCACCCCCTACAGACGATCCTTGGGTGTCCTGAGCTCCGGCCTCTCCCCCGCCCGGATCGACGACCTCCACGCCTTCCTGGGGGTCGGGTCTCACCCCGAAAAAGGGCGGCGCCTCAACATTTACCTGAAACCCCGGCCGGCACCGGCAGCGACACGGTCACGCTCGCGCCCGCGCCCGGCGGCGGGAGATCGGGTGCGGCGGGCGATGGCAAGCGGTCTCGCGGCCCTGCTCGACGCTCAGGAGGAGGGAGGCTTGTGGTCGGACTTCCGGCTGCCGGTCGGACTCTCCACCTGGTGGGTGACGGCTTGGGTCGCGGGCGCCTGCCTGGAGGCGGCGGCCGCCTCCGGCTTGCAAAACCGTGCCCGCGCTGCCGTCCGGCGTGCCGCTGCGGCGCTCCTCGCCGGCGTCGGGGACGGGGGGTGGGGGTTCAACGCCGGCACCGAGCCGGACGCCGATACCACCGCCCTCTCCTGCCTCCTCCTCGCGCGCACCCTGGGCGTCCCGCGGTCTCTGCGCACCGCTCTCGCGCGGCATCGGAACCCGGACGGGGGATATGCCACCTTCCGCCGCTCCGATCCCGCCGACTCTTGGGGAGAGAGCCACGCAGACGTCACCCCTACCGTGTTGCGCACGCTATGGCTGCCCCCTGGCGCCGCGGCCCGCGACACCCTGTTGCAGCCGGTGGTCCGAGCGCGCTGCGCCGCCGGGCACTGGTCCAGTTACTGGTGGAGGAGCGACCTCTATGCCACCGAGGCGAGCCTGCGCGCCCTGGCCTGGGCGGGCAGGAGCGATGCATGCTCGGCCTCGCGCGACTGGCTCCTCGCCGGCCCGACGCCAGAGACCGCCTTCGAGCGGGCCCTCCACCTGCGCGCCTTGAGCCACCTGCCCGAGGTCCCGCTGGAGGCCCTGCGCCGCGGCCTCTCGGACCTCCTCGCAGAGCAGCTACCGGACGGAACCTTTCACCCTGGGGCCTGGCTCCGGGTGACCGACCCGGCCTGCAGCGCGCCCTGGGCCGCGTCGTCTGGTGGCGGCCGGCTTTACCTGGACGACGGCCTCTTCACCACCGCCACCGCCGTCGCCGCCCTCGCCGTCTGGGCGCCAAGGATCCCGAACCGCTAAGGGTGTGCCGACCCCGGGCAGCGCACCAACATATTGGTGCACTGCGTCTTGCCCCAGTCGCTCCGGTGAAAGCAGAAGGAGTTGTCGGTGACGAACATGAGGTCGTACGTCACGGGCTGCCCCGTCTTGTCCTTCTTGGTCTCGCCCTCGACCTGGGCGTGGAGCAGATGGGCGCGGGCGTCCAGGATCTTGTAGACCTCGGTCTTCTGCGGCTTGCCGGCGGGGTTGATCACCGGCTTTCGGTACTCGAGGATCACCTTGGTCCGGTCGGCCGAGAGCGAGAGGGTCTGCGGGTTGTCCTGGCAGGACCCCGGGCGGTTCGCCCAGTCCCAGGTGCCCTGGACGAGGACGAAAGGATCGGTGGCGCCGGAGCCGCCGGGCTGGACGGGCGCGGTCGCCGCCGCCGCGGCGGCCGTGACGCGGAAGAGGCTGAGGGACAGAAGGGCGAGGAGGATCAGGGTGTGTCGTTTCATGGCGGGGCGCATTCTAGCAGCCCGGTCGGTGTTGACAGTGAGGTGCGGGAAGTATATTTTTGCCAAGCAGGTAGGCGCGGGACAAACTTCAGGTCGCTTGTAGAGCGGCAGCCCGATAAGGGTGGGATCCTGAAGCCCGGGACCTGCGTTTCTTTTTTTGGGCCACCGGTTTGGCAGTCACAGGCTCGACACCCGCTGTAGCGACTGCCTCCTTTCTGCATAGATCTCCTTGAGCCACCTGAAATGCGGTGTGCCGAGCGCGCTGGCAACCTCTCTCGGCCAAAACTTCAGGCCATAGCCCTGGTAGCAACGCTGCCTGTGGTAGACGATCGGCCTCAGCATACGCGCATACCGATCTTCCGTATGACCGTATTGAGAGGGCTCCACGGCCTTGAAGAAACCGCTGGCGATAGCGTCCGCGATCTGAAGACCCATACGCCGTCCGCCCGTGAAGGCGTTGATCTGGTCGCAGCGGATCGCCGACCAGTCGATGCTCGTCTCCCGTCCTTGGAGCAATTGCATGTATTGCCGCAATTCCTCATAGCTCATTCCTGACCGATTGGAGAAGACCACCTCTGCCGTGCCATCTCCATCCCCCTCCCGGCGGTGCTCTCGGCAGAGCCAGGAAACGCGCTCCAAGAGATGTCGTACGGAATAGAAGTACAGAAGGTGGGATCTCCGGAAGACCTCGGGCTCCAGGATCGAGGGCTTGTGGACCAGTACGGTGACCGCCCGGAGGGGTGCTCTCGCGATCCTGTCGATGAAGGGCACCCGATGCTCGTGCCGGAGATCTCTGAAGTGGAGGGGTTTATGCGGCGCTCTTCCGAGCTGAGCTCGTACGGCATCGACGAGCTTCACGGTTTCGAGGTCGGTAGACTTTCGAGTGACGGCGGCAGACAAGACAAACCAGTCGGAGGCACCGCCGCCCTGAAGGCCCTCGTCTCCTGATTCGTCGATATAGACGACAAAGCTCGCGGACATGGGCCAGGGAGTATATGTCACCCCTCCCGGTCGAGCCCGGCGAAGAACGCCGCCTCCTCCTCGCTCAGTGGGATCCCCATCTCCCCGCGCTCCCGCTCCGCCTCGCGCTCCAGGTCACCCGGGTTGATCACCCGTCCCCCCGTTCCCGATATCGCGGCCTCCTGCTCGCGGACGAGGGCGAGGAGATGGGTGAGGCGGACGCGGAAGGCATCGGGGGCCTTGGGGTCGCCGAAGGCGGCGAGGTCGAAGGCGAGGAAGAGGTGGGCGACCTGGCGCGGGGTGTCGTAGGGCGGGGCGTAGAGGTGGGAGAGCTCATGGTCGAAGGGCATGCCGGCCAGGAGCGCGCAGAGGATCTCGACGATCATCCCCAGGCACTGCCCCTTGTAGCCGCCGAGCGGTTGGAGAGCTCCGACCTCCGGGACCTCCCCAGCCTGCGCCGCGTCCTCCCCCGCGGGGGTGACGGCCCAGCCGGGCTCCATTGGGAGCCCCTTCTCGCGCTGGCTCTTGACCTTCGAGTAGGCGATCTGGCTGGTCGCCATGTCGACGCAGAAGATCTCACCCTCCGCGGCCGCCACGGCGAGGGAGAGAGGGTTGGTGCCGAAGAGGGGGCGGCGGCCGTTGAAGGGGGCGACCAGGGCGTCGCTGTTGGTGAAGGCGAGCCCGAGCGCTCCCTGCCGCGCCATCTCCAGGGTATAGACCGAGGCGGCGCCGAAGTGGTTCGAGTTGCCCACTGAGACCGCTCCCACCCCGTGCTCGCGGGCCAGGCGGACCGCCTCCCGGCAGGCGACCGTCCCGGCCACCAGCCCGAGAGCCCCCCCGGCGTCGAGCCGGCGCACCGCTTTCTCCCCCTGCCAGCGGAGCTCGGGCCGGGCCCGCGCCCGGCCGCCGTCGAGCTCGGCCAGGTAGGTGGGGAAGAGCCGGACGCCGTGGGTGTCGATGCCGCGGAGCGACGTGCCGACGAGGCCGTCCGCCACGAAGCCGGCATGCTCGCCGGGGACGTCGCGGCGGGCGAGAGCCGCGCGGATCGCCCGGGCGAGCCGCGCGGCGGGCAGCCGGGTCATACGGCCGCTGGGGTGCCCGCTTGTGTGCCGGCAACGACGTCGCGCACGAAGCGGGCGAGCCGCGCGATCCCTTCCTCGATCTGGGCCGGGGTCACGTAGCTGAAGGAGAGGCGGATCTCACGGTTCCGGCCTCCCTTCTCGCCGAGGATCGAGAAGAAGGACATGGGGCAGACGATCACCCCGTAGTCCCGGGCGCAGACCGTGAGCCGCTCCTCGGTGAAGTCGAAGGGGAGGGAGAGGGTGAGGAAGAAACCGCCCTCGGGCCGGTTCCAGCGCACGGCCGGAGAGAGGGCCGGGTCGCCGCCGAAACGCTCCGCGAGGCAGGCGAGCATGTGGTCGCGGTTTTCGCGGTAAGAGGGGAGCTTCTCCGCCATCAGGCCCTGGAGCGAGCCGCCATTCTCGAGCAGCAGGCCGCCGACGATCGCCTGGAGGAGAGGCGGGGTGGTGACCGTCGTCAGGCTCTTGACCTTGGAGAGCTCGAAGGCGAGGGCGGAGGGCTTCCCATCGGCCCCGTTCACCTCCTGGTCGGCCACCAGGTAGCCGATCCGGAGACCGGGGTAGAGGGTCTTCGAGAAGCTCCCCAGGTAGACGACGTCGCCGTGCTCGTCCAGGGACTTGAGCGTCGGCAGCGGCTCGCCGTCGTAGGCGAACATGCCGTAGGGGTTGTCCTCGAAGAGGAGCACCCCCTCGTGGTGGACGAGGTCCAGGAGCGCCCGGCGGGTGGCGAGCGGCATCCGGGTCCCCATGGGGTTGTTGAAGTCGGGGATGTCGTAGACCGCCCGCGGCACCCGGCCCTGCCGCCGCACCTCGCGGATCGCCGCCGCCACCGCCGCCGGCGCCAGGCCCTCCTCTCCCGTGGGGATGGGGTGGACCGGGATGCCGACGATGCGGGCGAGGCCGGTGATGCCGATGTAGGTCGGGTCGGAGGAGAGGAGGACGTCCGTCGCCGGGTCGAAGAGGCCGAGGAGGAGGATCACCATCCCCTCCTGGGCGCCGGCGGTGACGACGATCGACTCCGGCGCGACCCGGATCCCCTCGTCCACCTCCAGCTGGCGGGCGACCAGGTCCTGGATGATGCCGTTCGTCCGGTTGTACTGGCCGAGGTCGGCGTAGACGGCCGCGCGGTCCCAGCCCGTGACGGCCGCGCGGTGGGCGACGAAGCGTTCGATCTTCCCCAGGCTGCCGAGGACGTCGAAGTGCTGCTCGGCGGGGCGACCGGGGGCGAACGAGACCGCCCGCGGGTAGCGGAGGACGACCTCGTTCAAGAAGTTCATGACGTTCAAGGACTCGTCGGCGAAGCAGCCCTTGAGCGTCAGTCCCGGGAGATGTTTCGTCTCCGTTACCATTTCCGCGCCGGCAGCGGGCTAGAAGGCGTCCTTCTTCTCGAGCTGGGCGAAGAGCTGCTGCACGCTCTGGTCGGAGAAGTCGCCGCCCAGGCGTTCGATGAACTCGAACATCTGGCCCGAGCCGTCGTTCCGGTGGGAGAAGATCTGCTTCAAGCCCGGGCTCTCGATCACAGTGGTGTCGAAATCGAGGCCGTTCGCCTTGAGCTCCTCGGCCATGGCGGGGAGGTCGTGGACGCCGATCGCCACGTGCTGGACGCCGGCGCCGAAGTGGTCGACGAACTTCGACACTTGCGACCCCTCGGAGGTCCCCTGGAGGAGGACGAAGGTGATCGGGCCGGCCTTCAAGACGGCGGAGATCATCGCCGTGTGCTCGCCCTTGGTCTCCCGGCGCTCCGTCAGCTCGAATCCCAGGACCTTCGTGTAGAAGGTGATCGACTCCTCAAGGTCGTGCACGGCGATCGCGACGTGGTCGATGCCGGTGGCGTACTTGGCCAGGGTGTTTTGGACTTTCTCGTCTTCCAAGCTCATGGGCTCTCCTCTCGGGGTATTCACACCATGCTCTCTAACGTGCGGGTCTCCGACGGACGCGGGACAGGTGCCGCCGCCTTCCCCGGACCGCCCCAGGCTGATATAAGCCAGCCCATGAGCGCCATCGAAGGAGAGAGCCTATACGAAAAGGTCCTGCGGCAGCTCGCCGCCGCGGGGAAGGGTGGACCTGCCGCGGCGCTGCCCGCCCCG
>JAXDLD010000164.1:0-9446 GCA_034666805.1 Acidobacteriota bacterium | reverse complement strand
TTCGACGTCACCTACACGGGCACCGTGGACGCCGCCGCCGGCCGCGTCACCGGCAGCTGGCAGGGGACGGAGCTGGCGAACGGACACCCCTCTTCCGGCGGCTGGACCGGCGCCCGGCAGGCAACGGCGGAACCCTAGGAGCGCGCGTGAACAAGGACAACTTGCTGTTTGCAGTCATCGGCATCCTCGTCGGCTTCATCTCGGGCTACCTCCTGCACGAGGTGATGGCCTCCCGCCAGCCGCCGCGCCTGCGCCCCGGCGATGCCGCGGCGGCGGCGGCCATGGGCGCGCCCGACGGCAGCGATCCCGGTAATGCCGCCAATGCCGCCAGTCCTGCCGCCACCGGCATGGCCGGCACCTCGGGCCCCGGAGGCGCGCCGCCCGCCGGGGCGCCCATGGCCGCCATCCAGCAGCTCCGGGAGCAGGTGGAGAAGAACCCCAACGACGCCGACGCCGTCCTGAAGCTCGCCAACGCGAACTTCGACATCAAACGCTGGGACCGGGCGCGGGACCTCTACGCGCAGTACCTGAAGCTGCGGCCGAATCAGGCCGACATCCTCTCCGACTTAGGCATCACCTACCGCGAGCTGGGGAAGTACGACGACGCCCTGGAGCAGTTCGTCAAGGCCCAGAAGCTCGCCCCCGATCACTGGCAGTCGCGCTACAACCAGGCGGTGGTCCTGGGCATCGACCTCAAGCGCTACGACGACGCTTCGCGCATCCTGGCCGACCTCGCCAAGCTCCAGCCCGGCAACCAGGAGGTGGCGAGGCTCGCCGCCGAGCTCGACCGCCGGCGCAAGGCGGCCTAGTCGCCGATGGGGCGTCTCTTCGAGCTGATCCTCTTCGCCTTCTTCCTCTGGCTGGCGTACGAGGGATTGAAGGCCCGGGTGCGGGCCTTCTTCTCGAGCGGCCCGCCCCCGGCGCGGCGGCGGCCGGCACCGCCGGCCGCCCAGCCACCAGAGACCCTGGTGCGCTGCGCCGCCTGCGGCACCCACGTGCTACGGTCGCGCGCTCTCATGGTCGAGGGCGGGTCGGAGGTGTACTGCTCGGAGCGCTGCCGGAACGCCGCGAATCGAAAGGCTCGCGCATAGGCAGTATGCTGGGTTGAGCCCCTCCCCCCGGACCCAAACCCGCCGCCGCGGGAAAAAGATCTACGTTGGCGCTGGGGGCGCTCCCGCCTACTCCTCCGCGGCGGAACGGGTGTAAGATATCGACGTTTTACGTTTTTATCTCAGTCGTCGAGCGGAGGTGCCCATGGTCCTGGTCCCTGGATGGCGTGCGCGTGGCGAGTCGGGCTTCAGCCTCATCGAGCTGCTGGTCGTCCTCGTCCTCGGTATCATCCTCATCACCGTTTCCGTCCCCGCGATCGTCCAGTTCACGCACCGCGCCAACCTGGAGCAGGCGGCGCGCCAGACCGGGGAGCTCATGCAGCTCGCCCGGCGCGAGGCGGTGAAGAGCAACGTCAACGCCAACGTCGTCTTCGACTACGACGCCAACCAGGTCTACGCCTACGCCGACGCCAACGCCAACAACGTGGAGGACGCGGGGGAGAAGGAGCTGGGGCGGTTCCCGTTGCCGCAGAAGGTCTACTTCTGGGGCGGGGAGGACGCGGCGGCCAAGGGCGCCAACGCCGTCACCCCCTCCTGGGGGACCGGCACCATGACCTGCACGCCGACCTGCCCGACCGGCGGTATCGCAGCCTTCCTGCCGACCGGCTCGGCCGCGAGCATCGGCGCCATCCACTTCGGGGATAAGAAGGACAGCAGCGGCAATGGCAATTTCCTGGAGGTCCGGGTTGCCATCGCCGCGACCGGCAAGCTCGAGCTGGGCAAGTGGGACAAGTCGACCAGCAAATACCCCCTGCGCGACGAGAACGGCAAGTCCTGGACCTGGTACTAGCGCGCCGATAGCCGCTGTACGGCCTCCACGAAAACACGGGCGTGGTCGACCAGGGTCATGGGCAGGATGCCGTGGCCCAGGTTGGCGATATGACCGATATTGTTCCCACCGGCGGCACTGCCGCCGCCCTGGACCGGCCTTCCCTGGGCGATCAGGGCTTCCACCCGACGTTCGATCTCCGGGACGGGCGCCAGCAGGGCCGCCGGATCGAGGTTGCCCTGGAGGACCTTGCCCACCCCTCCAGCACCGGCCGCCTCGATCCGGGCGCGCACCTGGTCGAGCGGCAGGCGCCAGTCGACCGACAGCACGTCGACCGGCAGCTCCGCCAGGGCCGGCAGCAGGTGACCACCCCCGTTGATGTAGTAGATGAGCGGCACCCGGGCCACGTCCGTTGCCTGGATGAGACCGTTGAGAACCTTGAGGAGCGGCGGGAGGGCGATGCTCCGCCAGCGTTCGAGGTCGAGGAGGCCGCCCCAGGTGTCGAAGATCTGCAGGGCCTGCGCTCCCGCCGCGATCTGGCCCAGCAGGTAGGCGAGCGAGGTGTCGGCGACCCGGTCCAGGAGGAGGGCGAGGCCCTCGGGATCGCCGTAGCTCCAGGCGAGGAGGTGCTCGAAGTGCTTCGAGCCTCCCCCCTCGACCAGGTAGGCGGCCAGGGTCCATGGGGTGCCGCCGAAGCCGAGGACCGGCACCCGGCCGCCCAGCTCCCGGCGCACCAGGCGCATGGCGTCGTAGACGTAGCCGAGCTTCTCTTCGGCGTCGGCGCGGGTCAAGGCCGGGAGCGCCGACGCCGCCTCGCGGGTGCGGACGGGGGTGGGGAAGGTCGGGCCGTCCCCGGGGGCGAAGACGAGCTTCGCTCCCATGGCTTCGAGGGGCAGGAGGATGTCGGCGAAGAGGATGGCGGCGTCGACGCCCAGGATGTCGACGGGCTGGATCGTCACCTCGGCCGCCAGCTCGGGGGTCTTGCAGAGGGTGAGGAAGTCGGCCTTCTGGCGGATCGCCCGGTACTCGGGGAGGTAGCGCCCGGCCTGGCGCATGATCCACACCGGCAGCCGCTCGGTCGCCTCGCCACGGCAGGCACGCAGGAATAGGTCGTTCACGGCGCTGGAGGATAGCAGAGGGGAGGCGGGTAGCGCACCCGGCCTCCGGCCTGTACACTGTCAGACCGATGCTTCGACTGGTTGCCTACGCCCCGGATGGTGTCCGCCGTTTCCCCGTCCCCCACGCCGAGCTCCTGATCGGGAGCTGGCCGGAGTGCGACATCTACCTTCCGTACACGGGAGTCGCGCAGCGCCACGCCAAGCTCCGCTACGACGGCAGCGAGCTCCACATCGAGGACTTGGGGAGCCGCCGCGGCCTTCTCGTCTCGGGGAAAAAAGTGCGCGAAGCTTGCTTGGAGGTGCTCGACGAGATCCGCCTGGGGGGGATCACCCTCCTGGTCGAGGACATCGCCCCCGAGCCCGAGAAGCGGCCGGTGCCGCCGCCCCGGGTCGCGCCCTCCGAGGCCACGATCACGCCCGAGCGGATGGTCGAACACCTCTGCCGGATCAGCGAGTGGGTGCTGGCCGACGTCGAGAGCCGCACGACCTCCGAGGCCCTGGTCTCGGACGTCCTGGACGACTTCGGCGGCGGCGCCTACTTCCTCCTCCTGGGTGACCTGGACGAGCACGGGATCAAGCTCCTGGTGGCCTCCGACCAGTCCTGGCTCTCCTTGGGCGACGACCTCCTGGACCAGCTCCGGGCCCGCCGGGACGCCGGCCAGGCCCTGGCCGCGGGGCTCGCCTTCGAGGGGCATCTCGCGGGGGCGCCGGCCTGGATCTGCTTCCACCCGTTCACTGCGGTCGACCGCGGCTACATCCAGGTCGTGGCCCTGCCGCACTTCTTCCCGGACGGCTGGTCGCCGGTCGCGGCGCTCCGCGCCCTCGGCAACTTCCTCATCCTCGGCCTCGTCCACCACGTCGGCTGGTACGAGCCGATCCTCCCCGGCCACCAGGGGCAGCAGGACCTGACCCTCGAGCCCGGCCTGGTGGTGGGGGAGTCGCAGGCCATGAAGCGGGTGGTCGAGGAGCTGCGGTCGGCGGTCGACCCCGCGGTCCACGTCCTCCTGCGCGGCGAGCCGGGGGTGGGCAAGGAGCTGCTCGCCAAGTCGCTCCATCTCTCGGGCCCGCGCCGGAACGGCCCGTTCGTCGTCGCCAGCTGCAGCGGCGCCAAGCCGTCGGCGATCGAGGCCGACCTCTTCGGCGCCGAGGTGCCGGGCAAAGGCGGGCCGGTGCGGCGCGAGGGCAAGCTCCTCCTGGCCGACGGCGGCACCCTTTTCCTGGACGATGTCGAGCTCCTCCCCATGGAGCTCCAGGAGCGGCTGGTCCGCTTCCTGCGCACGGGGGAGGTGGAGCCGACCGGCAGCAACTTCGCCCAGAAGGTCGACGTGCGGGTGGTGGCGGGGAGCCGCGGCGCCCTGGAGACCGCGGTCGCGAGGGACGTCTTTAGGGTCGACCTCGCCTACCGGCTGGCGCGGGTGACGATCGACGTGCCGCCGCTCCGCGAGCGGCGGGAGGACCTGCCTCTCCTCATCCAGTCGCTCGTCAACCGCTTCTGCCACGAGACCGGCAAGCGCATGAAGGGGATCACGGTCAAGGCCATGGCCGCGCTCTTGAGCTACGAGTATCCCGGCAACCTGGCCGAGCTCGAGAACATCGCCCGCCAGCTCGTCTACCTCTGCCCGGCCGGCCGGCCGGTGGACGTCATCCTCCTCCCCGAGCGGGTGCGCCAGGGGACCCTCCAGGCCGCGGCGCGCATCGACTCCGCCTCCGACCTCGACCTGGAGAAGCTCGTCGGCGCCTGCGAGCAGGCGGCCATCCGCGAGGCCCTCCGCCGCACCCACGGCAACAAGTCGCACGCCTCGCGCCTCCTCGGCCTGTCGAGGAACGGCCTGGCGATCAAGATGGAGCGCTTCGGGCTCAAGGGTTAGCGGCAGCTGATAAAATAGTCTCTCCATATCAAGGGAGGGATTCGATGCCGCACAAGAGCGCCTGGCCGTACTTCGCCGCCGCCTTACTCCTTTCTTCGTCCTGCGCCACCGCTCCGGCCCGGGCTCCCGCACCGGCCCCGGCCAAGATCGCCAACGAGACGCGGAAGATCAAGCTCCTCTGTAGTGAGAAAGCGCGGGCGGCGAGCTTCGCGGCACTCGGAGTGCCCTCCGACGAGCGGCCCATCGACGTCGCCGTCACCGACAAATACATCTGGGTCCTCTTTGAGCCCGCCCGGCTGATGCGGATCGTCCGCCAGGGGGACAAAGTCGACGTCGAGATGACCGTCGGCCACGGTGACGAGCACTGGTCGAGCTTCGACGTCGATCCGGCGGACGGCTCGGTTTGGGTGGCCTCGGACCGGAAGCTCGCCCTCCTCCACCTCTCGCCTACCTGGAGCCGCGAGACGATACCGCTCAAGAAGGTCGAAGGCGAGGGGGGCTTCGGCCGTCTGCTCGTCGCCGAGGACGCGCTCTACGTCATGCCGACCTCGGCCGAAAGACAGGTCTGGAGGGTCGACCGGAAGGGGAAGGTCCTGGACACCCATTTCCCCGCCAAGATGAAGCCGGCCGAGCTCGCCGGCTCCGAGGTCCAGGAGCTCGACCGGTTCGCCGGGGTCGGCCTGCTGCGCGACGCCGAGGGGCACGTCGTGGTGCGGAACTTGAGCACCGGGAAGGTTCTGCAGGCCGACGGCAAGGGCGGCTGGAGCGAACGCCCCGACATCCACTGGATCGACCACGCCCAGGGAGCGTTCTCGACGGTCAAGGGGATCAACGTGGGCGGCAAGGACGAACGCTGGTTTCTCGCGAGAGGGGCGGGGCAGCTCTTCTTCTGGAAGGGACGGCCGGTCTTCGCCGGCCCCACGGCGGTGGGCGGGAACGGCGGGCGCGGCGTGGGCGCGCAGATCTTCTACGTCCCCGACCCCACCGGTGGGAGCGCCGGGCTCAGCGAGTTCTACGAGGTCTGTTCGGAGGACTTCATCTGGGGCATCACCTCGAACGCCACGAGCTACGCGGCGATCACGAGCAAGACCGTGCTCTTCGGCGACTTCGCGGACGCCCCGGACCTGCCTTAAGGAATCAGCAGCACCTTCCCCGTCGTCTGCCGCCCTTCGAGCGCGCGGTGGGCGTCGGCCGCCTGGGCCAGAGGGAATTCGTGCTCGGTGCGGAGCTTGAGCTTGCCTTCGCGGACCCAGCCGAGGACGTCTTTCGCCCGCTCCAGGAGCTCCTCGCGGGTCGCGATGTAGTGGAAGAGCGAGGGGCGGGTGACGTAGAGCGACCCCTTGACGTTGAGGATTGACGGATCGAAGGGGGGGATCGAGCCGCTCGACTGGCCGAAGGTGACCATCATGCCGCGCGGGGCGATGCAGTCGAGCCCCTTCTCGAAGGTGGTCTTCCCGACGCTGTCGTAGATCACCTGCACCCCCTTGCCGCCGGTCAGCCGCTTGACCTCCGCCACGAAGTCCTTCTCGGTGTAGAGGATGACCTCGTCCGCCCCGGCCGCGCGGGCAAGCGCGGCCTTCTCCGCGGTCGAGGTGGTGCCGAGGACCCTGGCGCCGCGGAGCTTGCCGATCTGGCAGAGGAGGAGCCCGACGCCCCCGGCCGCGGCGTGGACGAGACAGGTGTCGCCGGGCTTGAGCGGATAGGTCGAACAGGTGAGGTAGTGGGCGGTCATCCCCTGGAGCATGGCGGCGGCGCCCTGCCGGGCGGTGACCCCCTCGGGGAGCGGGACGAGCTTCGCCACCGGCACGGCGGCCTTCTCGGCGTAGGAGCCCTGCACGCTGGTCCAGGCCACCCGGTCGCCGGGCCGGAGATCCTTGACCTCTCCGCCCACCGACTCGACCGTCCCGGCGCCCTCCTGTCCGGCGGTGAAGGGCAGGGAGGCGACCTTGTAGAGGCCGGTCCGATGATAGACGTCGATGAAGTTGACCCCCGCCGCCTCGACGCGGACGACCGCCTCGCCGGGACCGGGAGCAGGATCGGGGACCTCTTCATACCGGAGCATCTCGGGGCCGCCGGTCTGGTGGACGCGAATGGCTTTCATGGCTGGGCATGCTATCGCGGAAGCTGTTTCCGCGTGAATCCGAGGAGGCGATAGGCTACGATCTGGCAGTCCTTCCGCCAAAAAGGAAGGAGGAATGGCGATGCTAGGGCGATTTTTCCAGGATCCTTTGACCACTACTTTCTTTTCGGGTTGAGTCGGAGTGGGGAACGCTGACCGGCGAACCGGGGCAAGAGGTACTATAGGGAGAAATTGGAGCTCAAGCTCATGAGCGTGACGATACCCGACACAGTCCTCCAGGCCGCGCGCATGTCCGAGACCGAGATGCGCCAGGAGATCGCGATCCTCCTCTTCGAAAGAGAGAAGGTAACCCTGGCGCAGGCTGCCAAGCTCTCGGGGATGGGGCGGCTGGAGTTCCAGCAGCTTCTCGCCAGTCGAGGCATTCCCATGCATTACGACATCGAGGAGTTCAAGCAGGATCTGGAAACGTTGCGCGGCCTTAACCGGCTGTGATCCTCGTCAGCGACGCCTCTCCCATTATCAGCCTCTCTGCGGTGGCTCAGCTCGATCTCCTCGAGCGGTTGTACGGGCGGGTGCTGATTCCCGAAGCCGTGAATCAGGAAATCCTGCGTGGTGGCCCCGGACGGCCCGGCTCGGCCGAGATCCGTGAGAGGGCTTGGATGAAGATACTTCCGGTCCAGAACCAGGTGCTATCTCGTGCGCTCGAAGGGGAGCTCGACTGGGGAGAGGCCGAGGCGATCGTGCTGGCAGTCGAGACAAAGGCGGATCTCCTGTTGATGGATGAGCGCCGGGGTCGGCTGGCAGCGATACGCCTGGGGGTGAAGGTGGTCGGCACCCTGGGCGTGCTGATCGAGGCCAAGCAGAAGGGGCTTCTCACCGCCGTGGCTCCCATCCTGAACGATCTGCTCGGCAAAGCCGGGTTACGGGTCAGCCCCGAGCTCTATCGCCAGGTGATCGAGACCGCTGGCGAACGGTCTTGAGACTGCTGCCGTCCGCCCCGGCCAGGATACAGAGCCGTCCTCCGGATGGGACAACGCCTCTCTCCGCGAACGCCTCCTTCCCGGGAATAAATCTGGGTATCTCCTTTGCACACTGTCGAAATCCGTAACGAAAGGAGGTCTCATGCGAGGTTCCTGGAGTGCCGCAACCCTGGCGCTCGCCGTTCTAGGTCTGCCCGCCGGCCTGATGGCGCCCGCCGCCGCCAGCGCCCCCCCGGAGACGTCCGCCCCGGCCTTCGGCGAGCGGATCGACGTCCGGGCCGTCGACGTCGAGGCCGCCGTCACCGACCGCTCCGGGCATCGCGTGCGAGGCCTGACCGCCGCCGATTTTCGCCTGCTGGTGGACGGCAAGGAGGTGCCGATCGACTCCTTCACGGCGGTCGAGGACGGGCGCAACCCGGCCAGCACTTCCAATGTCGCCGGCGCGGAGCCGGCCACGGCGGCCTCGACGGTCAGCCGCAACTTCCTCGTCTTCGTCGACAACGCCTTCGCCATCGCCGCCCAGCGCGACCGGGTGCTCGACACCTTGGCCGAACAGCTCTCCCTCCTCGCCCCCGACGACCGCATGGCCGTCGTCGCCTTCGACGGCGAGCACCTGGCGACCCTCGCCGACTGGACCGCCAACCGGGCGACCCTGGCCGCCGCCCTCGCCAGCGCCAAGGGGCAGCCGGCCGACGGCAACCGGATCGTCGCCGCCCGCCGTTCGAGCGCCGAGGACCGGAAGCTCCAGGAGGAGTACGATCCTATTCTGGAAGCCAAGCGGATCTTCGGCCGCCTCGGCCGGCTCACCCTGGAGTCGCCCGTGCTCCAGAACGCCGACCAGGTCCGCGCCCTCGTCCACGGCATGCCGCGGGTGGTGGCGGCGACCGACGCCGCTCTGCGCACCCTCGTCCCGCCGTCCGGCCGGCGGGTCCTCCTCCTGCTCTCGGGCGGCTGGCCGTTCAGCACCTACCCCGCCCTGTTCTGGCCCCTGACCGCCACCGCCAACCGGCTCGGCTACACCTTCTATCCCGTCGACGTGCCCGGGCTCGACTCCGAGACGCCCGGCGCCGACGCGCGGCAGGAGATCTCCGGCCCGCAAGCCGGCTTCATCACCTCGGAGTGGGAGCGGGACTCGCAGTACACCCTGGAGCTGCTCGCCCGGGCGACCGGGGGCAAGGCGATCGTCCACTCCGCCCGCCTGACCGCTCTGGCGCGGGCCGCCGAGGACACCCGCTGCTACTACCGCCTCGGTTTCTCGCCGACCTGGAAGGCGGACGACCGCCGGCACGCCATCCGGGTCGAGGTCCGCCGTCCGGGCCTCGCCGTGCGGGCGAGGGAGAGCTACACCGACCTTTCGCCCACCGCCGAAGGGGCCCTGGAGAAGCAGCGCCGGGAGATCGCCGGCAGCGCCCCCGATGCCCCTGACGCAGCCGGCGGCGTGAACGCGCCTCTCCCCGGCCCGACCGCCCTGGAGCGCTGAGCCGGTCCCCCCCCTCGCCGTCCGCGGGGGGGGATTTGGGCG
>JAXDLD010000163.1:0-13244 GCA_034666805.1 Acidobacteriota bacterium | reverse complement strand
GCGCTCGTCCGTGCCGGCAAGGCCGAGCCGCTCCTCTTGGGCGAGGACGCCTACTTCAACCCGCGCTCCGGGCTCGCCGAGAAGGAGATCACGGCGCCGCTCGTCTTCGTCGGCTACGGCCTCCAGATCCCGGAGAAGGGGCTCGACGAGCTGGCCGGGCTCGACCTCCATGGCAAGATCGCCGTCTACCTCGCCGGCTCCCCCGCGGACACCCCCACCTCGCTCGCCGCGCACTACCAGTCCGCGCCCGAGCGCTGGAAGGCCCTCCGCGCCGCCGGGGCCATCGGCGTCATCAACATCCCAAACCCCGCCTCCATGGACATCCCCTGGTCGCGCATGTCGCTCAACCGCGCGCACCCTTCGATGGAGCTCGCCGCTCCCGAGCTCCGGGAGACCCCCGGCCTCCAGATGGCCCTCACCTTCAATCCCGAGCGGGCCGAAAGGCTTTTCCAAGGCTCCCCCAGCACCTTCGCGGCGATCGCCGCGCTCGGCAAGGACCGGAAGCCGCTGCCGCACTTCGCCCTCCCCGTCTCGCTTTCGGCGCGGGCCAGCGTCCAGCGCACGAAGGTCGAATCCGCCAACGTCGTCGCCAGGCTCCCCGGCAGCGATCCCGCGCTCAAGAACGAGCAGGTCGTCCTCTCCGCCCACGTCGACCACTTAGGCATCGGCGAGCCTATTGACGGCGACCGCATCTACAACGGCGCCATGGACGACGGCTCGGGGAGCGCGCTGCTGGTGGACATGGCCATCAACCTGGCGAAGAGCGGGGAGAAGCCCCGGCGCTCGATCCTGTTCGTCTTCGTCACCGGCGAGGAGAAGGGCCTCTTGGGCTCGAAGTACTTCGCCACGCATCCCACGGTCGCCCCCCGGTCGATCGTCGCGGACGTCAACGTGGATATGTTCCTGCCCATCGTCCCCTTGCGGATCCTCAAGGTCCAGGGGCTCGCCGAATCCGACTTGGGGGATCGTGCCGCCGCCATCGCCCAGGCGCTGGGGGTCAAGGCCATCGCCGACCCCGAACCGTTGCGCAACGGATTCATCCGTAGCGACCAGTACAGCTTCATCCGGAGCGGCATTCCCGCGCTCAAGCTGGACGTCGGCTTCGAGTTCGGCACGCCCGAGCAAAAGATTTTCAAGGATTGGTTGACGGTCCGCTACCACGCCCCCTCCGACGACCTGAACCAGCCCGTCGATTTGGGCGCCGCCGCCCTCTACGAGGAGATCACGCGCCAGCTCCTCCTCTCGGTCGCCAACGCCGATGCCCGTCCGGCCTGGAAGCCCGACTCGTTTTTCCGGCGGTACGCGAAGGCTCGCTGAGCCTGGGGGAGGCGGTGATCCCGGTCCGCCAGCGGATGGGGACGCCGTGGAGCCGGATGAAAGAAGGGGAAGACCTCCGCCCGGCGGACGGGGAGGAGCTGCGAGGTCCGGAGCTCGAAGAGCGTCACTTCCGCCCTGGTGTCCGGGCCTGGTACTCGCGGACGATCCCTTCCATCCGCTTGCGGTTCACCCCGAAGTCGGAGCGACCGACTCGCGACGCCGAGCGGAACTGGAGCCGCTTGGCTTTCTCGTCGAAGAGGAACTCGACGTCGTCCACGAAGCGCAAGATCGTCGAGCGGAACTCGGCGCGGACGTAGGTGGGCTCGACCGTCACGACCTTGGCGTTCGACCTGCCTCCTAAGAGGGCGAGGAGCCGTGCCCGTGCCTCCTCGAGGTCGCCGTAGGGGAGGGGCTCCATCCGTTGGCGAGCGTCGGCACTCTGGGTCGAGACGCAGTTCGGGGTCCGGGGGCAAGGGCGAAGCGCGCGCGGGGCCATTCTGGAGACCATACTGTAATATGAGCCGCAGAATGTCACGCCTGGACCGGGGCCGGCACACTACTAGTGGAGCCGGGCCCTCTCCGGCTAAGATAGCCGTCCGAAAGCTGTAAAGGAGAACGAAATGAGCTGGGAAGACAGAGAAGATACGACGATCTACAAAGTCGTGATGAACCACGAGGAGCAGTACTCGATCTGGCCCGCCCACCGCGAGCTCCCCCTGGGCTGGAACGACGCCGGCCCGACCGGCCCCAAGGACGAGTGCCTGGCCTACATCAAGGAGGTCTGGACCGACATGCGGCCGCTGTCGCTGCGTAAGAAGATGGAAGAGATGGAGCGCGAGCGTCAGGCGCAGCAGCAGCAGGAGAAGCCGGCCGAGGCGGCCGAGGCGGGAGGAGAGCCGGCCGCGAACTAGGGGCTGAGGGCTGTCGCCCCACGCAGTCAGGGCGCCGCCCTCGACCGTCGCCGCGAGACCTGTGGTCTCGAGGCCGGTGTCCCGCTTTCGTGCGTCGATCTCGATCGTGAAGCCGAGCAACTCCCCTACCGACCGGTGGCTGGCCTACCGCGAGCCCAGGCCGCGGGCTCGCCTGCGGCTGTTCTGCTTTCCCTATGCCGGCGGCGGCGCCTCCGCCTACCGCGGCTGGGGGGCGGCGCTGCCGGCGGACATCGAGGTCTGCCCGGTCCAGCTTCCCGGACGGGAGAGCCGGCTGCGCGAGACCCCGTTCGTCGAATTGGAGCCGCTCATCCAGGCGATCGCGGACGTCTTGCCGCCCTACCTTGACCTCCCCTTCGCCTTCTTCGGCCACAGCATGGGCGGGCTCATCAGCTTCGAGCTCGCCCGTGAGCTCCGCCGGCGGGGTGGGACGGCGCAGCCGTTCCACCTCTTCGTCTCTGGCCGCCGCTCCCCCGAGGTGCCGACCCGCGAGGAGCCGATCCACGACCTGCCCGAGCCGGAGTTCATCGTTAAGCTGCGCGAGCTCAACGGCACCCCCGAGGAGGTGCTGCAGCACGCCGAGCTGATGCGGCTCCTCCTCCCCATCCTGCGCGCCGACTTCGCCATCAACGAGAAGTACGTCTACCAGCCGGAGCCGCCCCTGGACATCGGGATCTCCGCCTTCGGCGGCCTGGGCGACGAGGACGTCACGCGCGACGACGTGACCCTCTGGGAGAAGCAGACCCGCGGCCGCTTCCGGGTGCGCATGCTGCCCGGAGACCACTTCTTCCTCCACAGCGCGAAGGACCTCTTGACCGAGGCCCTGGCGCGCGACCTGGCCGAGCTGGGCCACCTCTACTCCCTTCTCAAGTGACCGCCTTCCCCCCTTGCCCCCTGCCGGCGCGGCTCGACCTGGCCGCGGGCGAGGTCCAGATCTGGTCGATCCCCCTGGACCCGCCGGCCGCCGAGGTCGAGCGGCTCACCCGGCTCCTGGCGCCGGACGAGCACGAGCGCGCCCGCCGTTTCCGCTTCGACGTCCACCGGCGACGCTACATCGTGGGCCGCGGGGCGCTCCGCCGCCTGCTCGGCGCCTACCTGGGGGCCGATCCGGCCGGGCTCCGCTTCGGCTACGGCCCGCGCGGCAAGCCCTTCCTCCCCGACGCTCTCAACTTGGGCTTCAATCTCTCAAACTCCGAGGACCTGGCTCTCGCCGGCTTCCTCCGCGACCGGGAGATCGGGGTGGACATCGAGTACCTGAAGGAGATGGACGACCTCGAATCGATCTCCACCCGCTTCTTCTCGGCCTCGGAGGTCGCGGCCCTGGCGCGGGTGCCGCGGGAGCAGAAGAAGGAGGCCTTCTTCAACTGCTGGACCCGCAAGGAGGCCTACCTCAAGGCGGTGGGGGAGGGGCTCGCGGCGCCCTTGAACTCCTTCGACGTCACCCTGATCCCGGGCGAGCCGCCGCGGATGCTCACCCTCGAAGGGAGCGCCGAACGCGCCGCCCCCTGGTTCTTCCACCATCTCCGCCCCGCCCCCGGCTTCATCGGCGCCATCGCGATCGAAGGTGGGACGTGGGAGGTGCAGGGGATGGGGTACGTGGGCCCCCTCTAATATCCGGAGGTCGCGGGCGCGGCGGTGACCGGCTCGGGCGCCGGCACCCCCGCCGGGCGCAGCCAGTCTGCCAGGTGCTGCTTCTGCTCCGGGGTCGCCTTGGGGTCGATTTCGAGCTTCCACCTGCGGGGCGGCTTCTCGCCGAAAGTGAACGGGAGACGGATGAGGCGCTCGCGGCGGGAGACGAGGAGGGTCGCCTTGTCCCCCGGGCGGTAGGCCTTCAGCCGATCCTTCCACCCCTCGGGCGGCACTCGATAGTCGTCGATCGCCAGAATCTCGTCGCCGGCGTTGATCCCGGCCTGGTAGCCGGCGGCCCCCCGGCGGACGACGGTGACGATCAGGCGCCCCTTCTCGACCTCGGTGTCCACACCTAAGTCCCCCGCCGGCTCCTTGGGTTGCGTCTCCTGCGGGGTGGCCGCCTCGCTGCCCTCCTTCCCGCCGCTCTCCTTCTCCTTGTCGTCCTTCTCGTCCTTGTACTCGCCGAAGCGGAGGCCGAACCAGTCGAGCGCCCGCTGGTAGTCGAGGTCCTCGGCGGAGTCGACCGCCCGCGCCCAGAAGGGGCCGAGGCCGGTCCCCGCCACCTCCTCCAGGGTCTTCCGGAGCTCGGCGGGAGTGTAGCCGCGCTCTCCGGAGTAGCGCTGATAGGCGAGGCGCATGGCGTCGTCCAGGCTCTTCGTTCCGCCCGTGGCGCGGCGGATCTCGGCGTCCAGGAGGAAGCCGACGACCGCCCCCTTGGTGTAGTAGCTCACCCCGGAGTTGACGAAGTTCTCGTCCCGCCGATAGAACTTGATCCAGGCGTCGAAAGAGGCGGCGGAGAGCGGCTGGACGAGCCGGCCGGGGCCGGTCTCCAGGCCGTCGATCTGCTTCGACAGGCGCTTCAGGTACTCGTCCCGCCGCATGAGGCCGGCACGGGCGATGAGGAGGTCGTCGTAGTAGGAGGTCAGCCCCTCGGCCACCCAGAGGCTCTCGGTGTAGACCTCGTGCTCGTAGTCGAAGGGGTTGAGCTCGACCGGGCGCAGGCGCTTGACGTTCCAGGCGTGGAACATCTCGTGGCCCGCGAGACCCAGCCAGTCGATCATCCCCTCCCGGGTGCGGGCGCGGTAGCGGCTCGACATGAGGACCGTCGAGTCCTTGTGCTCGAGGCCCCCTCCCTCCTCGGTCAGGAGGTTGAAGAAGATGTAGCGCGGGTAGGGGGCGAAGCCCCAGAAGGCGATCTCCTCGCGTACCAGCTTGGCGAGCTCGGCGGCGGCCTTGGGTCCGTTCCACACCCCGTCCCCCCCCTCGTCGACCAGCAGGTGCTGCTTGCCGGCGACCTCGAACTCCTGGACCTCCGCGTTACCGGCGTAGATGGGGGAGTCGACCAGGGTGTCGTAGTCCACGGCCCGGTAGGCGTGCTCGCCCGCGGGAGCGGAGGGGAGAGGGGTGATGACGGATTTCCAGCCCGGGGGGAGAACGACCCGGACCTCGTGCGGCCGCTTTCCCTCGCCGACCGGGGTGAGGAAGGTGGCGGCGCCGTTCAGGAGGGCGAAGCTCGAATCGACGAAGTTGGTGCGCACCGACATCTCGTGGCCATAGACCCGATAGCGCACGGTGATAGAGGGGTGGCCGCCGGTCTCCACCCGCCAGCGGTTTTTCGCTGTCTTCTGGAGGACGAGCGGCGTGCCCCCGGCCGTAGCGTCCGCCTCGTTCGCCTCGTCCGCGGTAGTGGCCGTAGCGGTGAGCGCCTCGACGTTCCGTGAGAACTCGCGCACGACATAGGAGCCGGGGGTCCATACCGCCATCATCAGCTCGACCGTGGGCCGGCCGCCGGTCGGGATGCGGGCCAGGACCTCGGCATAATGGGTTTCCGGGGCCGGAAAGCGCAGGGTGTAGGAGATCGGGTCGGGCATCTCGGCTCCGTCAAGGTCAGGCGGCTTCCCGCCGACCAGGCCGGCGAGGAGGACGGCCAGGATCAGGGGCAGGGTCGCTCGGGGATGGGGCAGCACCTGCGGAAACTACCGCGAGAGGGCGCGGCGGGGCAACGGGTATACTCCGCAGGCCCGCCGGTCCGGGGGCCGTAACCGGGCGATTTTCGACCGAGGAGAGAAGACCGTGTCCCAGAGATCCGATCCCCTGGAGGCTGTCAACGCGCCCCTGGAGCGGGAAGCTCCGGCGCTCTTCCGCGCCCTCTCCCCACTGGGTCGGCGCATCTACTTTTCCCCCGACATCCCCGTCCAGGCGGCGGAGGCGCGCGGCAAGGGCCTCAATGCCACGGTCGGCCAGATCACCGACGGCCGCGGCGGCGCCGTCCCCCTGCCGGCTCTGGCGGCGGCGCTCGGCGGCCTGTCGGCGGCGGACCGGAACGCCGCCCTCCTCTACTCGCCGGTCGAGGGGCTGGCCGAGGTGCGGCGGCGCTGGCGCGACTGGCAGCGGCGCGGGGTCGCCGCGGAGGTGCCCTCGACCCTCCCCCTGGTGACCGACGGCCTCACCCACTCCCTCTCGCTCGCCGCCGACCTCTTCGGGGGCGAGAGACGGACCGTGGCGGTGCCGCAGCCCTTCTGGGGCAACTACCGGCAGACCTTCGCCGTCCGCACCGGGGCGCGCATGGCGACCGCCCCTGCCTACGTCGAGGGCCGTTTCAACACGCGGGCGATCTCCCAGGCCCTGGCCGATCTGCCGCCCGGCGAGCCGGCGGTCGCCTTCCTGAACCTGCCTTCCAACCCCGGCGGCTACTCGCCGACCGTGGCGGAGCGCCGGGAGCTCCGCGCCGACCTCGTGGCCGAGGCCGGCCGGCGGCCCCTGGTCGTCATCTGCGACGACGCCTACGCCGGGCTGGTCTACGAGCCGGACGTGCCGCGCGCCTCCATGTTCTGGGAGCTGATCGGCGCCCACCCCGACCTCGTGCCGGTCAAGGTGGACGGCAGCACCAAGGAGTTCTCCTTCTTCGGCGGCCGGGTGGGCTTCCTCACCTTCGGCCTGCCCGAGGGGGGGGCGGCGGCGGGCGCCCTGGAGAGCAAGGTGAAGTGCCTCGTGCGGTCGACGGTGGGCTCGCCGGTGGCGGCGAGCCAGGTGGTGCTGCTCCAGGCCCTGCGCCAGGAGGGGATCGAGCGCGAGGTGGAGAGCGTGCGCGCCCTTCTGGAGGAGCGCTACCGGGCCCTCAAGGGGGCGCTCGCCAAGAGCGATCCCGACCTCTTCACGGCGCTCCCCTTCAACTCCGGCTGCTTCGCCCTGGTCGCGCTTGCGCCCCGGCTCACCGCCGCCGGCATCACCGCCGACCAGGTGCGGCGCCACCTCCTGGAGCACCAGGACACGGGGCTCATCTCGATCGAGCCGCGCTACCTGCGGATCGCCCACTGCTCGGTCGCCGCCGCCGCCCTGCCGGAACTGGTCGAGCGGCTGGCGAAGGGAGTGGCGGAGCTGGCGGCGGCGGTCGACTAGCTGGAACACCTGCCCGCCAAAGGAAAGGGCCCCCCGGCTTCAAGCCGGAGGGCCCCTTTCCAATCCGCTTCACAATCCGTTAGAACGGGCAGCCGAAGCTCATCTTGGTCAGGTAGGTGCCGAAGCTCCCCCGCGGGAAGTCGATCGCCTTCGCGTACTCGTTGAAGAAGTAGAAGTCCTTGCCATTGGGGTCGATCGTCACCTCGGAGTAGTCGCCCCAGCGCGCCGGGGTGCCGTCCAGGCCGGTGTAGGTCTGCTGGCCGGCGAGGACCTGCTGCTCGGGGCGGAGCTTGCCGCGCGGGTCGAAGAAGCGGCGGCCGGTCACCGCGATGCCCGGGTAGGTGCTGGCGCTCCCGATCGTGTAGCCGAGCGCCATGTTGCCGCAGGCGTCGACCGCCATGTCCCCGTAGCCGCGGTGGACCCCGTTGCTGGCGATGATGCCGGCGTCCAGGACGTGCAGGGTGAAGGGCTCGAACACCGCCCAGCGGGTGCACTCGACCGTCCCGGTGCCAGGGTTGCAGGCGATGGTGTTGGTCGTCCAGAAGAGGCCGTTCCGGTACTCGAGGTCCATGCTGCGCCAGTCGTTGGGGAACAGGGGATCGCCGCCCTTCTGCGGGATCGGCGGCGGGAAGCCGGCGACGACACCGGTTGCGGCGTTCAAGTCGATCACCCCCTGTTTGGTGAGCTGGCCGCCGCCGAAGGGGTTGTTCCAGGTCCAGATGCCGTAGGTCTTGCCGTCGTAGACGTCATCGGTGATGAAGTAGTGCGGGCCGAAGCGGGGCCAGGTCCCCTGCCGGTAGCCGTGCAGGTTGGCCGGCTGCGGGACGTTCTCGGTGCCGACCGAGCCGGTCACCACCGTGATCGGGGTGCCGGCGTAGAGCTCGGCCTTGCGGATCGCCAGGACCGGCCCGTTGGTGCTGCCGTCGGCGAGGAAGTTGGTGCCGCCGACGTAGATCGCGTCCCGGCCGACCCCCGCCTGCGGGAAGTCGAAGAAGTCCGGGGCGGTGACGACGGGGATGAAGTAGCGGTTCCAGGCCCCGGTCGGGTCCGCGGTCGCCGAGGCGGCGATGCAGTAGCCCTCGCCGCGCACGTCGATGCCGATGACGAAGCGGTCGGTGGCCTCGTCGTAGACGACGTTGGGGTCGAAGTAGCGCGGGCTGCAGCCGTCGACTCCGGCGAAGAGCTCGCGGAAGAAGATCGGTCCGGAGAGCACGTGCGCCGACTTGTCGAAGATTTCGATGGCGACGTTGACGACGGTGATCAGGTGGTTGGCTCCCACGGCCATCTGGGTGTCGGGCGGGACGACCGAGCAGACGGCCCCGGTCGGCGTCCGGCAGACCTGGCTGCCGTCCAAGGTGTCGGCGAGCCGCTGGACGTTGAGGTTGCTGCCGAGGAAAAAGTCCTTGGCGGTGGCGCGCCCGATCTGCTGCACCCCGGAGCTCGGCCGCAGGTGCTTCGCCCGCTCATGGAGCACCGCCTCCTGCTCCGGCGAGATCGGCCGCTCGGGGCGCGACTCGGCCTCCTCCCCCTGGACCTCTTCCCCGGTAGCGGAATCGGCGGAATCGGCGGCGGCCAGCTTGGCGCGGGCGATGTCCTTCAAATCGATCTGCGAGCCCGCGATGGGCGCGTAGCGCCCGAGCTCATCATGGGGCAGCGTCCCGCCGCGGTGGCTGACGGTCCCTCCGCCACCTCCGGCCGCCGCCCGGGCGGCAGGCTGCCACCCTCTGGACGTAAAGGCCCTGGGGATACCCCAGGCGGCGAGGACGGTGATCGACGCGAGCGCCAACAGCAGGCAGGACAGACGTTTCATCAACGGTCTCCTTTCTATAGGGGACGGATTGCTCGAGGAGCCCACGACGTTCCTTCCGCGGCAGCCGTGGACAGCACGGCGGCCGGCTGCGAGCTGGCTCCTGGGTTCAGTAGGAAGGTGTGACGGCGGCCTGAAGCCGGGACATCCGCTTCACGCCGCCGTGGGAACCGTCGAGGATCGTTCCGTCTAGGGGAAGAACGGGAAGGACGGGCAGGGGTTGTACGGCAGCACCTGCCGGAAATCGGGATGAGGCATGACGACATTTCCCCCCCGGACGAACGTCAGCTGCAGGAGGGGGCCGTACTCGGCGGTCGAGTTGCCGCCGAAGGTCTGGAGCGTGCCCGGGATGTGCGCGCCGCCGAACTGCCAGACGCAGCCGTCTTCGCTCAAGGCCGTCGTGTAGATCGGGTAGAACGCCGCTCCCGGGGGCGGGTTGACGCAGTTGGCGCCGGTCGCCACGTTGCAGGGCGGCGCCGCCGTCGCCGAACGTTCGACGTTCGGCAGGTCGGTCTCGAACGCCACCCGGCTGTAGTTGAGCTCAAGCCCGGTCAGGGGGAAGCCGGAGGCGATGAACTGCGGGCTCGTGAAGCGCACGGGGGTCGGATGGGTCTGCGAGTCGTTCCCGGAGACCGCCCCGGGCCAGCTCAATTGATACGAGGGGCCGTCGAAGTCGAGGTCCGCGCTCATGCAGCCGCCGACCTGAACCAGGGGCGGCGGCAGGAGGGGCGAAGGCGGCGCGAAGCAGGCCGTGTCGTCGCTGTCCAACCCGCCGCCGTGCTCGTCGGCGCCGGGGGAGGTGCAGTTGCCCTGGGCGTCGACGGCGTTGCAGGACTCGAAGTGGCCGATCTCGTCCGAGAAGGCGACGTTGAACGAGTGCGCCGTCCAGGTGGTCCGGGTGTGCTCGCCGGAGGTGCTGAACATGGGATGGAAGTCGTAAGGGCGGACCTGGCAGGTCGCCGCGTTGGGATCGAAGATGACCTGTCCGAAGCCGTTGACGGCGCTCGCCGCCATCGAGCCCGATTGCCCGGTGGTCAGGTCGTGGACCTGGACCTCCGCCCCGTGCGGCGTGTCATGGATCAGGACCGAGAGCTTGTCGCCGGAATTGAATTTGAGGACGTTGTTGAGGTCGAAGTGGAAGGTGCCGAAGTTGGTGCCGAGCGGGTTGCCGGGCGCTAAGGGCACGCCGTTCCGGGTCACGAGCGCCAGGTTGCCCGGCCCCGAGCCCACCCTGTCCAGGCAGTCGGCGTTGTTCTGCTCGCCCGTCAGCTGATTGACGTTGTTGCTGGTGATCGAGAGGCCGGCGCACCAGTGCGTGGGATCGAAACAGGTGCTGATCCAGCCCGGCGGATAGAACTGCACCTCGAGATAGGCGGCACCGGGGTGATGGCCGATGAAGTCCGGCGCATTGGGGTCTGGGCTGTCGAAAATGTTGGCGTCGGTATTGGGCACGCAGACCTTGGTGTACTCCGGGGACGACTCGGTGTCGCAGAGGACCATGCCGAGCCAGATCGTGCCATGGAGCTGAAAGTTGAAGACCCCCCCCGTGCCGCTCGGGTTCGGGAGCGTCGAGGGGTCTTTCGGCAGCGTCAGGCGGTAGAGGCTCGAGTTGCCCGAGCCGGGGACGTTCGAATAGAAGAGGAGGGCCGGCTCGTCGTGGCCGATGTACCTGCCTTCATAACCGATGTCGTCGAAAACCTCCGGGCAGAACCCCGTATTCGATTCGTCACATTTGAAGAACGGTGCCGCATGGTCCGGCACGCGAGGTGGCACGGAGCTCTGGGCGAATGCCGCCCCGGCGAGAGCGAGTCCCCACCCCAGGAAATTGCACGTCAACCACCTGCTACGCATATTTCTATCCTCCCATAAGTTCCGAGCCTGGAATGGTTTCCGGGATTTCGGAAGACTAGCATCCTATGGGACGTTTGCGATCTCGACCTGGCCGGGACCTGCGATCACAGGGCCGGCCGCTCCTGCCGGCGGGCACGGAGAGCTTCGACGACGATCGGCACGAGTGAAATCACGATGATGGCGACGATGACGTAATGAAAGTTGCGCTTGATCACCGGTTGATTGCCGAAGAAATAGCCGGCGAAGAGGAAGGTCAGGACCCAGGTCAGGGCGCCGACGACGTTCCAGGCCGCGAAGCGGCGGTAGCTCATGCGGCCGATGCCGGCGACGAAGGGGGCGAAGGTGCGGACGATGGGGACGAAGCGGGAGAGGAAGATGGCCTTGCCGCCGTAGCGCTCGTAGAACTCCTGCGCCCGCACCAGGTGCTTCTTGTGCAGCCACCAGGAGTCCTCGCGTTTGAAGACCACGGGCCCGAGGACGTGGCCGATCGCGTAGTTGACGGCGTCGCCGGCCACGGCGGCGATGACCAGGAGGACCGCGAGGAGCGGGAGCGAGAGGTGCGAGCGGTCCGCCGCCGCCAGGGCGCCGACCGCGAAGAGGAGCGAGTCGCCGGGGAGGAACGGGGTGACGACCAGGCCCGTCTCACAGAAGACGACGAGGAAGAGGACGACGTAGAACCAGGGGCCGAGCACGTTGACGCCCTGGATCAGGTGGGCGTCCATGTGCAGGAAGTAGTCGAGGATCTGGTGCATGGGGGTCCTTGTTCTTAGGATGGGGTTCTTAGGGTGGGTTCGCTTGAGCCTGGAGCTCGCGGAGGAGGGCGACCCCGGAGGAGGTCCCCAGCCGCGTCGCCCCGGCGGCGATCATGGCGAGCGCCGTCTCCAAGTCGCGGATGCCGCCCGAGGCCTTGACGCCGATCCGGCCGGAGACCGTTCGGGCCAGGAGCCGGACGTCGGCGACCGTGGCGCCCGATTTCGCGAAGCCGGTCGAGGTCTTGACGAAGTCGGCGCCGCATTCTACGGCCAACCGGGCCGCGCGCTCCTTCTCGGGGTCCGAGAGGAGGGCGGTCTCGACGATCACCTTGAGCGTCAGCCCGTCCCGCGCCGACCGCGCCGACTCCACCCAGGCCGCGAGGTCGTCCAGCACCCGGCCGTCCTCCCCCCCCTTGAGCCAGGAGAGGTTCAAGACGGTGTCGAGCTCCTGGGCGCCGTTGGCGATCGCCTGGAGCGACTCCGCCCGCCGCACCGCCGGATGGGTGTAGCCCAGGGGGAAGGCGATGACGGTCCCCACCCGTACCGGGGTGCCGGCGAGGAGCCCGGCGGCCAGGGGGACGTGGACGGGGGGGATGCAGACGGAGGCGAAGCCGTGCTCCGCCGCCTCCGCGATCAGCCGCCGCGCCTCGGCCTCCGTGGCCTCCGGCCGCAAGAGGGTGTGGTCGACGTAGCGGGCGAGCTCGGACGCCTTCATCGGCGGGGGAGGCCCAGCTCGACCCCCGTGTAGTAGTGGAGGAGGATCTCCTTGTAGGTGTGGCCGCGCTGGGCCATGCCGTAGGCGCCGACCTGACACATGCCCACCCCGTGCCCCCAGCCGCGGCCGGTGAAGAGCCAGCCTGCCTCCTTGTGCGGCGGCTCCAGGCGCTTGGCGGTGAAGAGGGTGTCGGGGACGTCCAAGGTCCAGCGGACGGCGAGTCCCGCGACCTCGGCCGACTCGTGGTC
Organism: Acidobacteriota bacterium; assembly: GCA_034666805.1. Taxonomy (GTDB): domain Bacteria; phylum Acidobacteriota; class Thermoanaerobaculia; order Multivoradales; family UBA5704; genus DASQPA01. The sequence goes on along the minus strand of JAXDLD010000163.1, from coordinate 597 downwards.
GCCGTCGATGCGGATCTTCCCCACTCTCCCCGAGACCCCGCGGGAGAGGATCTCGAAGCCGCGGTAGCCCAGGCCCGGGAGACGGGTCTGCACCTGGCTCGCGATCTGCGAATCGCTCTTGAAGCGGGTCCAGGAGCTCCAGTGGCTCGTCCGATCGTAGGCCGCCCCGGCGAGGTCGACCTCCTGGACGGCGGCGAGCAGGCGCTCGCCCTGCCAGAAGAGGGTCATCTGGTCGCCGGGCACGAGCCCGAGCGACCCGCTCCGGGTCTCGCTGCCGCTTTTCCTGAAGGTGGCGAGGTCCGCGGGGAGGGAGTAGGTCTTCTCGTCCTTCCCCGACTTGACGGTCATCCGGCCATCGGCGAGCGAGAGGAAGGTGGCGTCCTCCCGGCGCACCACCTGCACCATCTCGGCGAAGGCTAAGAGCATGCGCTCGATCTCGTCATAGGCGAGCGGCCGGTCGGGGGCGCCGGTGACGAGGCCGCTCCGCAGGAGCCAGGCGGCGCGGCGGCGGTCCTCCTCGCTCCAGTCGGCCGGCGGCTTTTGGACGAGGTAGGCGACGTCCTCCGGGGCGAGGAGGAGGCGGGCGTCGAGAGCGAG
>JAXDLD010000162.1:0-2678 GCA_034666805.1 Acidobacteriota bacterium | reverse complement strand
AGAGCCGTTGCAGCTCCCCCGCGAGGTCGAGCGCGGGGAGGTTCGCGGGGGCGGAGCGGACGACCAAGAGCCGCAGTGGGCCGGAGCGGGGGCGGATGGGAGGTCCCTCGATCAAGGGGTGCCGGGTGAAGGGGGTACGGAGGGCCCGGGCGAGGAATCTCCCGCCCCCCGGCTCGGCCAGCAGCTCCCAGGGCAGGGCGGTCACCGGGGCCAGGTTCGGGTCGTCGGGGTGGTAGGACAGGAGGATGCGCACTCCTTCCTCCTCCGCGCTTGCCTGCGCTCCGGCGCGAGCTTCCGCGAACCTCTTGGCCACGTTGCCGGCCAACAGGGCCTCGAACAGCGCACCCCCCACCTCGCGGGGAGAGGGGAGCTCCGATTCCCGGACCGGCCCGGGTGCCTGGAAATGGCGCTCCTCCGCCGCCGAGCCCCCGGCCTCTCGCCGCGGGGCATCTCGGAGCGTGCGCTCGAGCAGGCGCTGAGCCATTCCGTTCGCGAAGGGGAGGAGGAAGGGAGCGTCCGCGACGCCAAACGGCGAGCGGACGAGGTCCGTCCAGAGGTTTCCCTGGGGATCGGAACGGATGCGGAGCTCGAAATCGCGGTAGTGCATCGCCCAGATCCTCTCACCCTGCTGAGACCCCGAGCCCGCACTTTTGTTGAGGCTCCTGGAGGAATCGCCCCGATCCGAGGCTTCGCCCGCGCCCTCGGTATACTTCGGAACCATGGAGGGAGCGATTCTGGTCCTCGACAGCGGCTCGCCGCGGGTCAGCGTGGCGGTCGGGCAGGGTGGCCGGGTGCTCGCGGCGTGCGATCGGGAGATCGCGCGCTCCTCGGCGCTCCTGCTCGAGATGGTCGACGCCGTGCTCCATGAAGCCGGAATCGAGGTGGCGGCGCTCTCCGGGGTCGCCGCACTGGGCGGGCCGGGGAGCTTCACCGGGCTCCGCATCGGCCTCGCCACGGTGCTCGGCCTGCACCAGGCCCTCGGGCTCCCGGCGACCGCCCTCCCCACCCTCGCGGTGCTCGCCGCCCTCGCCCCGGCTCGTAGCGGACGGACCTTGGGGGCGGTCGATTCGCTGCGCGGCGAGTGGGCGGTCGAGGAGTGGATCGACGGGATCGGTCAGGGGATGACTCTCCTGCCCGGGCCGGAGCTCGCCGGCTTTACCTCCGACGGCGCCGACATCGCGATCGTCGGCTTCGGGGTGTCGCGGCTGGCCGAGCTCCCCGGCTGGCCGGCCCTGTCGGCCAAGATCCGGCTGATCGAGCCCGGCCCGCTCGCCCCCGCCGCCCTCCCGCTCCTCGCCGCCCTGCCGGCGAGCGGCTGGGACCCGGCGCTCCTCTCCGCCCCGATCTACGCCCGGCCGCCGGCGGTGACCGCCCCATCGCCGAGGAGGGCCGGGCGATGAGCACCCAGCTCTCCCCCTCCCTCTTCCCCTACATCCGCACCGCCCGGCCGGAGGACGTGGAGCGCATCTTCTGGCTGGAGCAGATCGGCTTCCCCGACCCCTGGCCGCGGGAGCTCCTCGCCTATGAGATCCACCATCCGATGTCGGCCGTCCTCGTCGCGGTCTGGGCGGACGGGCTGCCGGCGGCCGGCTATGCCAGCTTCCGCCGGGGGGGCGGCGAGGCCGAGCTGCTCCGGCTCGCCGTGGCGCCCGGCGAGCGCCGCCGGGGGGTCGCCCGGGCGCTCGTCGCGGGCGGCATCGAACGCCTGCGCTCGGCCGGGATCGAGACCTGCTTTCTGGAGGTGCGGACGAACAACGAGGGCGCCATCGCCTTCTACCGCGAGATGGGCTTCGAGCGGGTGGGGCGGCGGCCGGCCTACTACAAGGACGGCTCGGATGCCCTGGTCTACGCCCGGCGGGTGGCACCGCCCTAGCATGAGAGTACGGCATGCCCTCCCTTCCCTTGAACCCGGTCAAACGCCGGTGCTATCCTCGCCAGCAGCAGGCATGCTGAACATCATCCATACCCCGTTTGCACTCCTCGCCGCCGCGGCGGGGAGATGCCAAGGGACCGGTCCGCCGATGAAGGTGGCCGACCGCGTCCCCTCCGATCCCGCCCACAACCGAAGGAGGTACCGGCCATGCCGATGACGGACGAGTTGAAGGAAGAATTGCTCCAGACCGACGCGGAGTTCCGCCGCTTGCACGAGGAGCACCAGTCCTGCGAGCAGCGGCTCCACGAGCTCACCCAGAAATCCCTCCCCTCGCAAGACGACGAAATCGAAGAGAAGAAGATCAAGCTCCACAAGCTGACCTTGAAAGACCGCATGGAGGAGATCCTCCGCTCCCACCGGGAGGCCCGGGTCTCCGTTTGAGGCGGCCGGACCTCTCATGACGTTCGCCAAGGAATCCTGGCCCTTCGTCCTCCCCTTCGTCCTCGCGGCGGGGGTGCTCTTCGCGCTGGGACATCCGGGCTGGGGTGCCGGGCTCCTCGTCGCCGGCCTCCTCATCCTCCTCTTCTTCCGCGATCCCCGCCGGTCCTACGACGGCGAGGCCGGGGTCGTGCTCGCCGCGGCGGACGGCCTGGTCACCCGGGTCGACGAGATCGAAGACCCCGAGGTCGGGCCGGGGCGCCGCCAGCGGATCGTCACCTTCCTCTCGGTCTTCGACGTCCATGTCCAGAAGGCGCCGGTGGCCGGCGCGGTCGTCGCCTCGCGCTACACGGTCGGCCGCAAGGTG
>JAXDLD010000161.1:0-4862 GCA_034666805.1 Acidobacteriota bacterium | reverse complement strand
TCACTCGTACCATTAGCGCAGTGGATATCGAAGTCAGTGCAAGCAGCTTCAGCTTGTCCCTTCGATGGGGCGGAGATGCCTTTCCTGCTGAAAGTATTACTCTGCGCACCGGCGGGAAGGGGGCCTCCCGCTCGGAGCCACAGTCCGAAAGGAGAGAGAGGAACTCCGCCGGCTGAGGAGAGCGTGTCCATTCCAGGTCGCACAGCCTGGGCGGGTGTTTAACTCTGTGCCTCGGGAGCAGCCAGAGAAACCATAGCTAAGAGGAGCAACGAGTAACCGATTCGTTTCATAGATTCCCCTTTCCAGAGATGAGCATGCGAGTATTTCTAATGCAATTGCTGGGTCAAGCGGCACGAGATTGGGCGGCGCTCGGCAAGGCGGGGTTCACGGTCATGCCGGCGTGCAGCCAGAGATCCGCGGCGGCCAGCCCGCCCTAGACCTAAGGCAGCAGCTGGATCGGCACTTCGTGCCAGTAGTCGATGCCGCCGACACGGACGACGAGGACGAGCGAGGGCTGCTGGCCGGCGGGGAAGATCCCGCTCACCCCGGAGAGGGCGAGGCTGCCGAAGCCGCCTGCCGCCAGGGTGGCGAGCAGGCCGGAATCGTACGAGCGGTCGAAGCCGTAGAACGCGCTGCCGACCCGGAGCCACAGCGATCGGGGCTCCATCTGGGAGGGCAGGCCGCCCGAGGAGGAGAGATCGACGAACACGGTGTCGCCGCCCGGCGCGCCTTGGATCTCCCCGTTCCCATGGCAGGGCACGCAGGGGTCGACGCCGGGCAGTGGGCCGTTCCCGGCGTCGGCGTAGAGGACCGGGAGCTCGGGTATCGGGCCGGCGGGCCCCGTGAGCCGCAGGGTGACGCCGGGGTGCTGGGCGCGCGCGACCGGCGCCTCCCCCAGGGCACGGGCGAGGAGGAGCTGGGGGCCGTCCAGCAGCTCGGAGCCGGGGAGCGGCACTCCGTTCCAGGCCAGCGCGAAACCTTTCCCGGTGATCACGGGCGTCCAGCGGTCTCCCGGTTCCTGGAACGGGACGGCGAGCTTGCCGCCGCCCGCCAGAGTACCGCCGAGCCAGCCGGTGAAGAGGGCCGCGGCGTAGGAGCTCCCCGGCGGCGCCGGCCAGATGGGGGCGCCGCCGTTCCCCGCCGGAGTCGAGAGATAGACGCCGTAGCCCAGCATCAAGGCCTGGGCCGCCGGCGGCGTCTGCGACGAGGGGCGGGACTCCTGGCGGACCTGATACTCGGCGAGGTCGAGCGCTCCCGCCGAGACGACGTCCGGGCTCGCGGCGGGAAAGAGCATCTCGCGGTGATTGCCCGCCGCGGCCACCGGGAGGATGCCCTCGGCCGCCAGTTGGGAGAGCACCTGGCTCACCGCGCAGCCGAGGCTGGGTCCGGCGGTCCTGCAGTCGGCCTCCCCCGCCCGGTGCCGGCCGAAGCTCATGTTCACCGCCAGCGGCCGCTCGCCGGGCGGCGCCGACGCCAGGGCGCAGAGCTGGTAGAGCACGTGGAGGTCGGAGACCGACGGCACCCACTGGCCGAGCGCACCCGTCGCGGTGAGGTCGTAGAGCTGGACGTCCAGGCGCTGATCCGAGGCCTCCCGGATGGTCGCCGCCACGCTCCAGCCGTGCGCCGTCGGCCAGTCGAGGATGGCGACCCAGGGCCGGTCCGCGGAGCGGCCGAGGCAGCGGCCCCCGGCGCAGGGGAACGCCGCCGGGAGCCGCGGCGCCGGCTCGACGGGGATGGGAGAGGGCACCTCGCTCGCGCCGACTGTGGTGCAGGGGCCGTCGTAGTTCAGGCTCGAGCGGCCGAAGACGAACGAGCCCAGGTTCCCGCAGGCGACGACCTGCGGCTTCTCTCCCCCGGCGGCCGTGATCGACCCGGGCCGGCAGCCCACCGGTAGCTGGAGCCAGTCCACCGTCTGGGCCGCCAGCGCTCCCAGGGGCGTCCCGCCCACGAGGAGCGCGGCCCAGCCCAACGTCCGCAGCCATCCCCGCCATCCGCGCCCGACACGCCGTGCGTTCATCGCCTCTCCTCCTCCGCCGGCGGTTCGTCCCGCAGCAGGGTGACCCTCAATGGGTAGACGAGCCGCCCGGCACCCGCGAGGGTGCGGGCGGGGTCCTCTCCCGGCGCCAGCTCGACGCGGGCGGGCAGCTCCTGGCGGTTGGAGATGACGGCGTAGAGCGGGTAGACGCCGGGGATGCGGGTCGCCAGCACCGCGGCCGCGGCGCCCGTGAAGGTGGCGCTGCCGCGGTCGCTGACCAGGCGCACCTCCTCCGGCTGCCGCACGCGGCGCAGGGCGCCGCCCTGGCGCCGGAAGAGGGCGAAGGAGAGGCCGGCGGGGCTCTCCCCCCGCGGCCGGAGGAGGATGCGGACGGCGGTGGCGGGGTAGGCTCGCACCTCGCTCGGCACCGCCTCCGCCGAGCGCACCTCGGCGAGGCCGCGGGCGGAGACGTCGTAGGTCAACCCTCTCGGCAGCGCGCCCGGGCGGGGAAGGAGGACGAGCAGGGCGAGCACGACCGTCGCCGCCACCGCGGCGGCGGACACCCAGGCCGTCATTTGCCTGGCGCGCCCAGGGCGCCCCGAACGCTGCCGGGCGGCCTGGCCGAGAACGGCCCGGCGGACCCGCCGGAGCGGCAGGCTCTGGTCGATGCCGGCGAGCTCCAACAGCCGGCGCCGGCCGGCGGCGCTCCGCGCCAGCAGGCCCTCCAGCTCGCGGGCCTCCCCGGCGCTCAGCCGGCCCTCGCGGTAGGCGGCGAGCCGCTCGTCGGCCGGCGCGTCGCCGTCGCCGTCCGGCTCCTGGTCGGCGAGCGCGCGGAGGAGCCGGTCGACTTCGGCCGGCGTCTCTTCTCGGTTGGGGTCGCGGTCTCTCATCTACCGGGTAGGAGTGAGCGGCAGGGGAGTTTGCCCCCCCCTCCGCGGCTTCGGGCCTCCGGCGGTTCCGGGGCCTCCGGCGGTTCCGGCCGCCCGCAAGAGAAGGATGGCGCCCCAGACCCGGGGCGGTTGGCGGGCACGGAGGGCCGCCAGGGCGGCCGCGTGGGCGGCGGGCACGCTGGCTCCGGCGGCGATGGCGCCATAGAGCTCCTGGTTGTAGCGGAAGGCGGCCTCGTCCGGGATCGGCCCGCGGGTCGCCACCACCCAGCCGGCACCGAGCCGGGTCAGGAGCCCGCCCAGGCCGTATTGACCGCTGTCCGCCGTCGTCGGCCAGCTCGCCGTCCGGCAGCCGCTCAGGTTGGCGAAGCGGCGGGGGGCCGGCAGGCGCGACCACTCCATGAGGCTGAGCGGACCGTCGGCGAGCTCGAGCCGCGACATCTCCGGGAAGACCGGATCGTAGCTCGCGTGCGCGTCGACGTGCAGCCAGTGGGCGCCGGCCATGGCGCCGCGGAGGGCCGCCCGGGTGGCCGCCGCCCCCCGCAGCACCTGGCCGTCGGGGAACCAGCGCCGGTAGGCGGCGAGCGAGCGCTCGGCTCCGCCCAGGTCCTCGGTCGGGTCGACCACGAACAGCGGGTGCTGGGCCGGGCCGCCGCCGCCCGCCGCGCGCGCTCCCGCGGTCGCGATGGCGACCGTCGTCACCTCGCCGAGAAAGCGGCGGCCGCCCAACGGAGCGGGAAGCGGCAGAGCGGCGAGGGGCAGGAGCTGCAGCGCGCCATGGAGGGCGTAGGTCGTCACGGCCGGGAGCGCCTCCAGGTGGCGCGGGAGGACGGCCGCCGCCAGGGGCGCGGCTTTCGCGCTCCAGCGCTCGACGTCTTGCGCCCGGCCGGCCGGGCCGGCATCGCCACGGCCAGCATCGCCGGCTTCGATCTCGGCGGCGAGAGCGCGGAGCGCCGCCAGCCGCTCCCGGTGCGGCCAGCGGGTCCGGCGTTCGACCGCGACCTGGCCGGCGCGGTCGCGGCCCAGCAGCACGATCTCGTCCTCGACCGCGAAGGCGCGGAGATCCACCCCGCTGTCGTCGGCCGGCGCCGGCGCGGCGCAGCCCGGCCACTCGCGCCAGAGCCGGCGGAGCCTCTCTTCGAGCGTCACCCGGAGGTCGGCGGCCTGCCGCTCCCGGCGGCTCTCGGCGAGGCGCGGCAGGGAGCGGAGCTCGTGGCGCAGGCTGGCGGACTCCCGCTCGATGGCGGCCCAGCGCCGCGCCTCCTCCCCGCTGGCGAGCTCCCGGCAGCGGTCGCGCTCCCGCTCCTGCGCGGAGAGCGAGTCGAGGCGGAGGAGGAGGCCCCAGGCCGCTCCCGGGTCCCCGCGCTCGATGGCGACCCGCGCCGCGCGCGCGAAGTCCTCCGCCCGCTCGCCGGGACCGAGCGGCAGCCGCTGGTCGAGGGCGGCGGCGCTCTGCTCGTGTTCCTGGAGGGCGGCGTCGAAGGCGCGCGCGGCGGCCCCGAGGTCGCCGGCCGAGCGGTGGGCGCGCCCCTGGCAGCTCGCGCGGGCGGCGGCGAGCTCCGGGTCCGCGGTCGCGATGGCGGCGCACTCGGCGAGGGCGGCCGCCGTATCCCCCCGGGCCAGGGCCCCGAGCCCGGCCAGGAGCGAGCTCCACCCGGAAAGGGTCTGCTGCGCGACGCGGCCGATCCCCGGCGCCGAGGCGAGGCGGCGCGCCTCCGCGATCCAGGGCCGGGGATCGCCGCCGGTCTTGAGCTCCAGGTAGGCCAGGTTGATCCGCTGATTGGCGGCCTCGTAGGGGTCCCCCGCCGCCGCCAGGCCGGGGAGAGCGGCCAGGAGCTCCGAGCGAGCGTGCGCCAGCTGCTCCGGCGTGGCATCCGCGTGGAGGAGGGTGAGCCAGGCGAGCTGCAGCCGGCCGTCCTGCACGAACTCGGGGTCGCAGCCGAGGCTGGGAGCGGCCCCGAGCACGTTGCCCACCCGCGCGAGCGCCTCCTCCGGCGCCC
>JAXDLD010000160.1:0-3953 GCA_034666805.1 Acidobacteriota bacterium | reverse complement strand
CTCCTCGAGATAGACGTTGTAGGCGATCTGGGGGGCGCCGGAGAGGATGAGCAGACCCGAGGCGTTTCCGCAGCAGGTCCGCGGGTAGATCTTCCCGGGGTCCATCCGGAGCGACAGGAGGTCGGTGCCTCCCGCATTGCCGTTCTCCCCGGCGGCGACGAAGTGGACCGTACCCAGGCGCGGCACGGTCCCGAGATTGGTGAGGTCGAAGTTCACCTGGGTGCCCCCGGTCGCCGGCCGAGCGGCGGTAACGAAGGGGACGTAGGCCGTGCCCGCCAGGGCGGGGACCGTGATCAGCAAACCGAACAGCAGCAGGCGCAGGAATCTCACTCTTCACCTCCTCCGTTGTATTTATCTTACGGAGGGGCAGGGCCGCGCGTCACCACCTTCGCTCGCCTATCTCTTCCCGTCGATCCGCGCCAGGATCTTCTTCAGATTCTCGATATGTCCGAGGAGCTCCTGGTGATCCTGGGGCGCACCCTTGGCGGAGGGCTGGTCCGCCAATCCCTGGAGCGCTACGAGCACGTCATTCAAGGGGATTTCCCCGGCGACCTTCTTTCGGTGCCGAGGGCGACCTCTTCGCTCAAGCGGGCTCGTTCCGCCGGCTGACCTTGGCCCAAGGTCGTTCCTCCAGACGCGAAAGGGGCGGCCGGACCGGCCGCCCTGGAGGCACTGCGAGCTCCGGAACGGTCTTCCTACAGTCCCGGCTCGGCGTGCGGGATCGCCTGCAGGTACTGGTAGACCGCCAGGAGGTCGCGGTCGCTCATGTTCCCGTAGACGGGCCAGGGCATGACCTGGAGGAGAGGTCCCAGCTGCGGGTGCTCGTTTTCGGGATCGATGCCCGTCCGCATGACCTGCTTGAACTGCGGGAAGGTCAGGCCGGCGGGGAGGCCCTTCGCCCCCTCGGGGGTGATGTTGCGCGAGGTGAAGGGCCCGAACTTCTGGCCGCCGGCGAGGAAGTGGGCAGCGTTCACCTTCTTCGGCTGGCCCTTGTAGGGATCGCCGCCCGGCGCGTAGGGCGGGTTGGTGTGGCAGTCGTTGCAGGCGGCCTGGGCGTTGACGATGTAGCTGCCGAGGCCGACCAGGTCGCGGTCCAGGCCGCGCAGGCGCAGCGGCACCGGGTTGATCTGGTAGCCCCGGAAGATGCGGGCCGCCTCGGTGTCCGGGGCCGGCGTCGCCGCGGCGGCGGCGGTCGGGGACGAGGCCAGGGCGGGATGTCCGGAGTCCTGGGCATGACCGAGGGAAACTCCGACAAGGATCAAGGCAAGGGCGAACAGGGCGAGCGGAACGGCGGCGCGGGGGATCTTCTTCATCAGACTCCTCCTCTTGATGTCAACGTCAGTTGTCACATCCTATCAAAGATCCATCCGGCCTCTACTCGACCGTGTCGTGGAACGCCACCTTGAGCGAGGGCGGCCGCTGCCGGTCCTCCCGCATGAAGAGGGCGAGCTCGCGGGCGAGCCGCGAGGTGAGACGCGCCGACTTGCAGGCGTCCTGGTAGAGGAGGAGGCAGGCGAAGGCCTCCTTCGAGAGGTCCTTGGCGGCGAAGACCGGCAGCAGGTCGGCGGCGAGCCGGCGGAGCGGCTTCGCGGCGCCGGTCTCGAGGTAGATCATGCCGAGGTCGATGGCGACCAGGGCGGCGTCGTAGCCCATCTGCCGGCGCACGAGCTCGCGCTGGACCTCGAGGAGCGCCTCCTCGGCCTCGTCCAGCCGGTGGAAACCGCGGGCGATCAGCCCCTCGCTCCAGCGCAGCCGGAGACGGTGGGTCGACTCGGCCGGCTCGCCCGCGAAGAGGGGGGCCACGGCCGGGAAGAGCGCCTCCGCCTCATCGTGACGACCCTGCCGGAGGAGGACCCCGAGGAGGTTGAAGCGGGCGATCCTGTAGAGCTCGGGCTCGGCCTCGGGGTCGATCGCCGCCGCCGCGTCCCGCAGCAGGCCGGCCGCCGCTGCCAGGTCCCCCTCCTCCTCGACGATCTTCGCCTCCTGCAGGAGGAGCTTGCCGGCCTGGTGGCGGTCGCCGGCGTCCGCGGCGGCGGCGAGCGCGAAGCGGACCTGCTCGCGCGCCTCCGGCAGCCGGCGCTGGGCGAGGCGGAGAGAGGCCGCGAGGCTCCGGACTTCGCCGAGGAGCGCCGGAGTCGTCACTCCGGGGAGCGCCAGGAGCTGCTCGGCGGAGAGGAAACACTCCTCCGCCGCCCGCAGCTCGCCGATCACCCGGTAGGCGTTGCCCAGGGTCGCCAGGGCCTCGGCCCGCACCGCGGCGAGCTTCTCAGTGGGCAGGGCGGCGGTCGAGGCGGCGCCGGGCTCCGGCCCGAGGTGGCCGGCGACCCGCACGGCAAGGCTCGCCCAGTCGACGCCGAGCGAGCCGTCCAAGAAGGCCGCCTTCCGGCTCTCCTCGAGGAGCAGGCGGCAGAGGTCCCGGGAGTGGAAGCGCGGCTCGCCCTCGACGGCCCGCAACCGTTCGGCATGGGAGAGCGCGGCGAGCTCGCTCAGGAGCCTCGCGATGAGCAGCGGAGTTGCGTGGTGATCCTCGGCCAAGGGTCCCCTCCTTCCGGATGAAGCTCCGGTGTCTGGACCGGAGATTCCGACGGCATGCTCTCTCGACAGGCCCGCGCGCACCTCTTTCTTTCAGGCAGGCTCCGCAGGCGATCTCCGCCCCGGTTCCGCCCTGCCTCATAGGAGAGGGAGAGCCATGTTCCTCAATCGTACCTTCTTTGCCCTCGTTTTCGCTTCGGCGGCGTTCGTTTTCACCGCGATCTGGGGACAGCAGGGGTTGACCATCGATCCCAATGGGGCGCCGCGGGGGGCGGCCAGCGCCACCCGGCCCCCGCAGGACAGCCCGCTCCTGGAGCAGGGACTGACGATCGATCCCAACGGATAAGCCGTAGGAGGCGGAGAGGGAGGGCGCCGGCCGGGGCGCCCTCCTCCCCTACTCCACCTTCCGCAGCAGGACCATCCCCCGCCCGGCCACCTGGATCTCCTCCCCTTCCCGCCGGACCTCGGTCCCCTCCTCGAAGCGAGGCTTGCCGGTGTCGAAGACCTCGACCCAGGCGCTACCCCACACCCCGCCGGGGAGGCGGAAGGCGAGGAGCTCGTCTCCGGCATGGAAGAGGAGGTAGAAGCTGGCGTCTGTGACCGGCTCGCCGCGCCGGTCGGTGCCCGGGATGGCGCCGCCGTTGAGGAAAACCGCGAGCGAGCGGGCGAAGCCCTGCCGCCAGTCCTCCTCCGACATCTCCTCGCCGTCGGGGCGGAACCAGCCGATGTCGCGCACCTCGGAGCCGTGGAGGGGGCGGCCGTAGAACCAGCGGCGGCGGCGGAAGACCGGGTGCTCGCGGCGGAGCCGGATCAGGCCGGCCGTGAAATCCAGAAGGTCCTCGTCGACCGCCCCCCAGTCGTACCAGGAGACCTCGTTGTCCTGGCAGTAGGCGTTGTTGTTGCCGCCCTGGGTGCGGCCGATCTCGTCCCCCCCTAGGAGCATGGGGATGCCCTGAGAGAGGAGGAGGGTGGCGAGGAGGTTCCGCTTCTGGCGGTGGCGGAGCGCGCGGACCTCCGGGGCGTCGGGGGCATCGGTCGGACCCTCGACGCCGCAGTTCCACGAGCGGTTGTGGCTCTCGCCGTCCCGGTTCTCCTCGCCGTTCGCCTCGTTGTGCTTCTCGTCGTAGGAGACGAGGTCGTTGAGCGTGAAGCCGTCATGGGCGGCGATGAAGTTCACGCTGGCCCAGGGCTTGCGGCCGCGCCGGTTGAACTTGTCGCCCGAGGCCGTGAGCCGCGCCGCGAGCTCGGCCGCCTGGCCTTCGTCACCCTTCCAGAAGGCGCGCACGGTGTCGCGGAAGCGGTCGATCCATTCCGCCCATCCCGGCGGGAAGCCGCCGACCTGATAACCCCCGGGTCCGCAGTCCCACGGCTGGATAATCAACTTGATGGATGACAAGACGGGGTCCTGTCGGCAAGAATCG
>JAXDLD010000159.1:0-12358 GCA_034666805.1 Acidobacteriota bacterium | reverse complement strand
CCTTTGATCGCCCGCCTCGCCGAGCGGCTGGCCGACCTCGCGCTGCGCCGTCACCGGGCGGTCTTCGTCGCGGCGCTCGTCGTGGCGGCGCTCGCGGCCCTCGCCGCCACCCGCCTCCGCTTCGATCCCGACATCCTATCTCTCGTCCCCCAGGACAACCCGGTGGTCAACGACTTCCGGCGCGTCTTGGAAAGCATGGGGACGATCGACTACCACCTGGTGGTGATCGAGGTGCCGAAGGGGCGGGACGCCGCGGACTACGAGCCCCTGATCGACGCCCTGGGCGCCGGCTACCGGGCTCTCCCCGAGGTGCGCGGCGTGCAGTACCGGCTGCCCGACCCGGTCTCGCTCATCGACCAGGTGCTGCCGCAGGCCTTCCTCCTCCTCACCCCGGCCGAGCTCGACCGGGTGGGCGCCTCGCTCACCGATCCCGGAATCGCCGCATCCGTGGCGAAGAACCACCGCCTCCTCAGCACCCCTCAGGGCTCCGCCGCGGCCGGGCTCGTGCGCTACGACCCCTTCGACCTGCTGCCGATCTTCTTCGACCGTTTCCGGCAGGCGGGGGCGGGCTTGAAGCTCGCCACCGCGAGCGGCTACTACCTCTCGGCCGACCGCTCGACCTTCCTGGTCGCCATCCGGCCCCGCCGCCCGGCGCAGGACATCCCCTTCGCCCGCCGGCTGCTCGACGCCGGCGCCCAGGTGGAAAAGAAGGCCCTCGCCGGCTTCCACGCCGAGACCCCGGACCTGCCGCTGCCGAAGATCGGCCACACGGGGAGCTACGCCATCTCCCTTTATGACGCCGAGCTCATCCGGCAGGACGTCATCGCCAACATCCTCTTCTCCTGCGTCGCCGTCCTCGCCCTCTTCCTCTACGCCTTCCGCCGCCCCGCCGCCCTCCTCTACGCGGGGGTACCGTTGGCGCTCGCCATCGTCGTCACCTTCGGGGTGGCCGGCCTCGTCTTCGGCAAGCTCTCCTCGTCCTCGGCCGCCTTCGCGGCCCTGGTGGCGGGGCTCGGGGTCGACTTCGTGACCGTCCTCTACGGGCGCTACGTGGACGAACGGCGGCGGGGGGTGGGGCTCGAAGCGGAGCTCGCCGGCGTGCTGCGCACGACGCTCGGCGGGGTGCTGATCGCGGCGGCGACGACGGCGGCGACCTTCTATGCTTATCTCGCGACCGAGTTCCGCGGCCTCTCGGAGCTCGGCTTCCTGACCGCGACCGGCATCCTCGTCTTCTTCGTCTCCATCCTCTTCCTCCTGCCGGCGCTCCTCGTGGCGACCGACCGCGGCGAAAAGGCGGAGGGGGCGGGCGCCGGGCTCGTCATGCGCTCCTTCGGCTCCCAGCACGCCGTCCGCCTGGCCCTCGCGCGGCCGGGGGCGACGGTCGCCGTCTGGGCGATCCTGGTGGCGGTCTGGGCTCTCCTCGCGACCGGCTTGCAGTTCAACGACAGCGTCGAGAACCTGCGCGCCAAGGGCAACCGCGGGGTCGCCCTGCAGGCGGAGGTCACCCGGAAGTTCGGGCAGTCCTTCGGCGCCATGATGCTGGCGGTCGAAGGGCGCGACCTGGATGAAGCCCTGATCCGGACCGACCAGGCGGCCGCCCGGCTCGCCCCCCTGGTGGCGAACGGCACGATCGCCTCCTACCAGTCGATCACGACCTTCCTGCCGCCGCCCAGCCGCCAGCGGCAGGCGATCGCCGTCCTCCGCGCCGGCCAGACCGACCGCTTCGACGGCGCCCGGATCGCCCGCGCCCTGCGCCGCGCCCTCGCAGAGAACGGCTTCCGGCCGGAGGCCTACGACCACTACCTGGAGCTCTTCGGACGCGCCTTGAACCCCCCGGGTCCGGTGGGGCCGGACGCCTTCGAGGGGCCGCTCGCCGACCTCGCCCACCGCTTCCTCGAGCGCACGAAGTCGGGCTACATGTCGGTGATCTACATCTATCCCCCGGGCGGCAACTGGAACCGGCAGGTCCCTCCCGCCCTCCTCGCCGTCGCTAAGACAGAGCCACACGGGACCCTGACGGGGATCAACCTCGTCTCTCAGACCCTCCGTGGCATCGTCCGCGCCGACGCCACCCGCTCGACGGTCCTGGGCTTCGTCATCGTCTTCGTCATCTTCTGGCTGAGCTACAGAAACGTCGCCCGGGCGGCGCTCCTCTTCGTCCCCTTCCTGGCCGGGGCGACGGGGATGCTGGGATTGATGGCGCTCTGCCGGCTGGAGTTCAACTTCGTCAACGTCTATGTCGGGCTCTTCCTCGTAGGGGTGGCGACCGACTACGCGGTCTACGTGCTCCAGCGCTTCCTCGAAAGCCCCGAACGCTTCGAGGATGGCGCCCCCGAGACCGGCAAGGCGGTGGCGATGGCAGCGCTCACCGCCATCGCCGGCTTCGGCTCCTTCGCTCTCTCCCACTACCCGGGCCTGCGCTCGATCGGCTACGCCTCGACCTTCGGAGTGGGGCTTTCGGCGCTGGCCTCGATTACGCTCTTGCCGGCGATTCTGGTGCTGGGGAGACGGCGGCGGGCTAGTGGAGCCTCAAAGCCGCAAGAGACCGGGCAGTGAGCGCCCGCTCGCTCAGCCGAGCGAGACGGTCCAGAGAGGAGATGGACTCGACCCGCTCGCGGGTCGCTTCCGAAAGTGGACCGAAGCGCTGTTCGAGCAGGCTAAGGAGAATCTTCCTTACCGCCTGGACCCCCTCCTGCAATCCCTCACGGCGGCCCGCCTTCTCTCCCTCACGGCGCCCCGCCTGCAACCCCTTTTCTATGCCTTGCGCCTCGATCCGCTCCGACCAGGTCGTCGCCATCTTCTTCACCTCCCGGTTCTCCCGAACCTTGGAGAGACGAGCGTACTCCGCCGCCTCGTCTGAATTCAACTCCAGGTAGGTCTCGACGCAGTTCACCAGGAGGATGCGGCGGGCGTCGTCCAGGTCGGCGGCGGCGATCCGGCGCAGGCAGGCGAGCTTGAGCTCGGGCCGGGTGAGAGGGCCGCGGCGCATCAGCGCGGCCAGGCCCCAGGCCAGGGGCTCGGGCCGGGCGAGGTACTCGGCGGCATCGCAGCCGGCAAGACCGAAGGCGGTGTAGCGGAAACCTTCCAGGTCGAGGTCGGGGACGCTCCCGGCCAAGCCGAACCTCTGGACGCCGGCCCCTCCGCGATGGAGGTAGAGGACGATCGACAGGATCAGGCTGGCGTGGACGGCCTGGATCTGGTTGCGGTAGAGAAAGAGCCGCCGGCCCATGCCGGACCTGGCGCGGGCCTCGACCTCGACGTGGACCAGGAGAGACTCCGGGCTCCCGCCCAGGAAGGGCACCCGCGCGAGGAGTCGCGGCGCCGGCCCCCGACGGTGAAGAACTCCTTATCGAGGAACTCCGGATGCCGGAGGTCGAGACGCCCCGCCAGGTTCGGCGCCACGAGCCATAGGAGATCGGCGAAAAAGCTGCGGAGCAGCGCTTTGAAGATCGAGTCGTGCTTCGGCATGTCCCCTCCCGGGAGCCGCGCCAAGGGTTCGGCGCTCAAGCTCTTTTCAGGAGGGGACGGAAAAGGCTCGCGCGATCTTGCAGGGCTCGGGAAGAAAACTTTCCCCCTTCTACTCCTCCTTCCACGCCCCCAGCAGCCGCCGCACCAGCACCAGCTGCCCCAGGTGGTACGAGTTGTGGTCGGCGGCTAAGAGCGCCTCGCGGAGGAGGGTCTGGCCTTTCCCCCAGGGGAAGGGGGTGTAGAGATCGCTCTTGGAATCGGCGACCAGGTCTTGCAGGGCCTGGCTGTCGCGGCGAAAGGCGGCGACGCTCTCGTCCCAGGCTTGCTCGGTAGGGGGCGCGGGGTCCTGCGGCCAGTAGCCCTCGGGCCACTTGGGGGAGACGTGCTTCGGGTCACGGCTGAACTCCAGGATGTCCGACTGGGCGAGGCGCAGGTGCTCCAGGAGCTGCCAGGCGGAGTGCGGCGCTCCCGGCGGTCGCACGCCGCGGTGCTCGGGGGCGAGGTCGGCCACCGTGGGGTCGAAGCCGGCATGGGCGTGGCCGTCCTTGAGGAGGGAGAGGAGGTGGTCGCGGAGAGGCTTGTCGTCGCTCATGAAACGATTGTATCCGGCCCCGTATGATAAGAAGGACGCGATGAGCGACCCCGTCCACGTTATCGGCGCCGGCCTCGCCGGCTCAGAGTGCGCCTGGCAGCTCGCCCGGCGCGGGGTGCCGGTCGTGCTCCACGAGATGCGCCCGGTGCGCGGGACCCCGGCCCACAAGACCGACGCCTTCGCCGAGCTGGTGTGCAGCAACTCCCTGCGGAGCGACGACCCGCAGCACGCCGCCGGGCTCCTGAAACGCGAGATGGAGGAGCTGGGCTCGCTCATCATCGCCATGGCCCGCCGGGCGTCGGTGCCGGCCGGGAGCGCCCTAGCCCTCGACCGCGACCGCTTCGCCGCCCTCGTCACCGAGACCCTCTCGGCGCACCCGCTCGTCGAAGTGCGACGCGAGGAGGTGACCGCTCTCCCCCCTGGGGAGGTGGTGATCGCCACCGGCCCGCTCACCTCCGAGGCGATGTCCGCTGCCCTCGCCGGCCTCCTGGGGAGCGAGTATCTCTACTTCTACGATGCCATCGCCCCCATCGTGGACGCCGAGAGCCTCGACATGGCCAAGCTCTTCTGGCAGTCGCGCTGGGGCAAGGGGGAGGGGGACGACTACCTGAACTCCCCCATGGACCGCGCGGAGTACGCCCGCTTCTACGAGGCGCTCCTGGCCGCCGAGGTGGTGGTGCCACGCGACTTCGAGAAGGCGGTCTTCTTCGAGGGCTGTCTGCCAATCGAGGAGCTGGCCCGGCGCGGGGTCGACACCCTGCGCTTCGGGCCCATGAAGCCGGTGGGCCTCACCGCCCCCGACGGCCGGCGGCCCTGGGCCGTCGTCCAGCTCCGCCAGGAGAACCTGGCGAAGAGCCAGTTCAACCTCGTAGGTTTCCAGTCGCGTATGAAGTGGGGCGAGCAGCAGCGGGTCCTCTCTCTCATCCCCGGGCTCCAAAACGCCCGCTTCGAACGCTTCGGCCAGATCCACCGCAACACCTTCGTCAACTCGCCGGTGCACCTCGACAAGCACTACCGGTTGAAAGCCGAGCCGCGGGTGCGCCTCGCCGGCCAGATCACAGGGGTCGAGGGGTACCTCGAATCGGCGGCGACCGGGCTCGCCATCGGCATCTATATGGCCCTCGCCCGTGAGGGGAATCCGGAGCCCGCGCCGTTTCCTCCCACGACTGCCCTGGGAGCCCTCGCCCGGCACCTCACCGAGTCGGACCCCCGCCACTTCCAGCCGGCCAACATCAACTACGGCCTCTTCACCGAGCTGTCGGAGCGCCTGAAGAAGGGCGACCGCCGGGCCGCCTACGTGGCCCGGGCCCAGGCCGACCTCGCCACCTGGTCGGAGCGGGCCCGCTTGCGGGAGCCCGCTTTGCAGGAGACATTGGAGCCGGTTTCCTGACCCTCCGCCGCCTCATCCACCGCTACCTCGAGCACCTGCGCGAGGAGCGCAATGCCTCCGGCAACACGGTGCGGGCGTACGAGGGGGATCTGCTGCGCTTCCACGAGTTCCTCGCCCAGGAGGGGATCGGGCGGACGGGGGAAGAGATCGACCCGAAAGCCGTGGACGCCCTGGCCGTCCGCTCCTATCTCGCCTGCATGACCCGGCAGAAGCTGGAGAAGAGCAGCCAGGGGCGGGCGCTGTCGGCGATCCGCAGCCTCTTCCGCTTCGCCTGCCGCGAGGGGGAGCTGGCCGCCAACCCGGCGCAGGCGGTGCGGACGCCCAAGCTGCCGAAGACCCTCCCCCGTCACCTGCGGCCCGGGGAGATCGAGAACCTCTTGGAAGCGCCTTCGGACGCCGAGCCGCTCGGCCGGCGCGACCGGGCGATCCTCGAGCTGCTCTACGCCACCGGCCTCCGGGTCTCGGAGCTCGTGGGGCTCGACTGGCGGGCGATCGACCTCTCCGGCCGGGTCCTGCGAGTGATGGGCAAGGGGGGCAAGGAGCGGATGGTCCCCTTCGGCCGCCCGGCCCTGGCGGCGCTGCGCTCCTGGCTGGAGGTCTGGGAGGGGGTGCGGGGGCCCGGCGGCGAGCCGGCGGCCGAGCCGGTCTTCCTGAACAGCCGCGGCGGCCGGCTCACCGACCGCTCGGTGCGCCGGGTCCTCGACCGCTATGTCGAGGCGGCGGCGATCGCGGCCGGAGTCCACCCCCACACTCTGCGCCATACCTTCGCCACCCACCTCCTGGAGAACGGCGCCGACCTCCGCGCCATCCAGGAGCTTCTCGGCCACAGCTCGATCTCGACCACCCAGAAGTACACCCACCTGGAGGTCGAGCACCTCCTCTCCGTCTACCGCGGCGCCCACCCGCGGGCCCGCGGCGTGGGAGGGAAGGGCTGATGGCCGGCGTCACGGAGGAGCCGGGGGCGGGTGGGATGCGCTTCGCCTGCACCCCGGGCGGGGCGATCGCCCGCGGGCGGCGGCACCTCGCCCTGCTGCTCCTCTCGCTCGCCCTCGTCCTCCTCCTGGCCGGCGGCTTCGCCTGGGCGACCGGCCGGCACTGGCCCGCCTTCCTCGCCTGGGCCCTCGCACTCGTGCCATGGACGGCCTGGCGCATGAGCGGCGACTTGGAGCCGGTGTGGCTCGATCTCTTTCCAGGCGGGGAAGGCGGCGGCGGGAGCACCCTCCTCGTCCAGATGCGCCGCCGGCACGAGCGCCTGGCTCTTGACGGGACGGTGGCCCGCCGGCTGACGCCCGAGGAGACCGCGCACGTCGAACGCCTGGCGACGGCCGGCGGGATGGTCGCCGGGAGCGGCGGCTTCGACTCGCGCCTCCTGGGCGAGCTCGACCTCTACGCGAGCGACCTCGCCCACGCCATCCTCCTCGATGTAGGCGAGAACCGGCTGATCGTCACCCCCGACGAGCCCGAGGTTTTCCTCGCCGCGCTCGCCCGCGGGGGCTCCTGAAGGCGCCCGAAGAGAGATATCGATCCGCTCATCTCCTCCCCTGCTACAATCCCACCCGCCATGGATACATTCTCTTCCACCACCGTCCTCCTCGTGCGCCGGGACGGCAAAGTCTGTATGGGCTGCGACGGCCAGGTGACGATGAACAACAACACCATCGTCAAGTCCTCGGCGCGGAAGATCCGGCGGGCCGGCAAGGGCAAGGTGCTGGTCGGCTTCGCCGGCGGCACCGCCGATGCCATCGCCCTCTTCACCCGCCTGGAAGCCAAGCTTGAGGAGTTCGGCGGCAACCTGGAACGCGCCGTCGTCGAGCTCGCCAAGGATTGGCGGACCGACCGCGCCCTGCGCCAGCTCCAGGCGGTTATGATCGCCACCGACCAGGACAAGAGCTTCTTCGTCTCCGGGGCAGGCGAGCTCCTGCAGCCCGACGACGACGACGGCATGTTCGCCGTCGGCTCGGGCGCCAACTACGCGCTCTCCGCCGCCCGGGCGCTCCGGCGCTTCACCGAGATGCCCGCGGTCGACATCGTGCGCTCGGCGATGAAGATCGCCGCCGAGATCTGCGTCTTCACCAACGACCATCTCACCATCGAGGAACTCTAGTCAGCCATGGCCACTCCCGCTCCCGTAATAGACCTCCTGGCCGGGCCGGCGCTCGAGAACATGACGCCGCGGCAGATCGTGGCCGAGCTCGACAAGTACGTCGTCGGGCAGAACCAGGCCAAGCGCGCGGTGGCGATCGCGCTGCGCAACCGCTGGCGGCGCCAGCAGCTCCCGCCGGAGCTGGGCGAAGAGATCGCCCCCAAGAACATCCTCATGATCGGCCCCACCGGGGTCGGCAAGACCGAGATCGCCCGCCGGCTGGCGCGCCTCGCCAAGGCGCCTTTCATGAAGGTCGAGGCGAGCAAGTTCACCGAGGTGGGCTACGTCGGCCGCGACGTCGAGTCGATGATCCGGGATCTGGTGGAGATCGCCGTGGGCATGGTCAAGGAGGAGAAGCGCGAGTCGGTCAAGGAGGCCGCCGCCGCGCGGGCCGAGGACCGGCTGCTGCAGCTCCTCGTGCCGCCGCGCCCGATCAGCAGCTATCTGCGCCACGAGCAGGACGAGGAGGAGGACGATTTAGCCGTCACGCGGGAGAAGTTCCGCGACAAGCTGCGCTCGGGTGCGCTCGACGGCCGGAGCGTCGAGGTCGAGGTCGACGAGTCGAGCTACCCGTCGCTCGAGATGTTCGGGCCGCAGGGGGTGGAGGAGGTGGGGATCAACATCAAGGACATGCTGCCGGGCCTCTTCGGCCGCAAGAAGAAGCAGCAGGTCAAGGTCTCCGAGGCGCGCGAGATCCTCGTCCAGCAGGAGGCCGAGAAGCTCATCGACCGCGCCCAGGTCGCCCGCGAGGCGCGCCACCGGGTCGAGCAGAACGGCATGATTTTCCTGGACGAGATCGACAAGATCGCCGGCCGCGAGGGGAGCCGCGGGCCGGACGTGTCGCGGGAAGGGGTGCAGCGCGACCTCCTCCCGATCGTCGAGGGCACCACGGTGTCGACCAAGTATGGGATGGTGAAGACCGACCACATCCTCTTCGTCGCCGCCGGCGCCTTCCACGTCAGCAAGCCGTCGGACCTGATCCCGGAGCTCCAGGGCCGCTTCCCCATCCGGGTGAATCTCGACGCTTTGACCGAGAAGGACTTCGTCCGCATCCTGACCGAGCCCGAGACCGCGCTCACCAAGCAGTATTCGGCGCTCCTCTCGACCGAGAGCGTGCACCTGGAGTTCACCGAGGACTCGGTGGCCGAGCTCGCCCGTCTGGCGGTCGAGGTCAACTCGACGACCGAGAACATCGGCGCCCGGCGCCTCTCGACGCTCATGGAGCGCCTGCTCGACGAGGTCTCCTTCGACGCGCCGGAGATGGCGGGGGTGCACGTCAAGGTGGACGGCGAGTACGTCCGCCGCGCGCTCGCCGGGATCGTCGAGGACCAGGACCTCTCGCGTTATGTCCTCTGAGGCGAGGCGGCCTGCCGGCAAGCCGCTCGCCTGTCTGCTCCTCGTCACGGCCATGGCCGCCGGTACCGGCTGCGGCAAGAAGGGACCGCCGCAGCCGCCGCTCCGCTACCGTCCGGCGCCGGCCAAGGATCTCATGGCCGCGCAGCAGGGTCACCAGATCCTCCTCGACTTCGCTTACCCCAAGAACACCCCCAGCGGGCAGGCCCTGGGAGGGGTCACGGAGGTCGACGTCTACGAGGTGATCCGCCCGGTGCCGGCGGCCGCGCCGGCGACACCGCCGGCCGCCAAGCCCGGGACGCCGGCAACACCGCCGGCCGCACCGCCGGCCGCCAAGCCTCCGGCGACCCCACCTCCAGCACCTCCGGCAGCGGCTCCGGCGACCCCCGCGCCTCCCGGCATACCGGCAGCCCCGGCCGTACCGGCGGGGCCGCAGCCTCTCCTCCCGCGCGAGTTCGAGCCGGCCGCCAAGGTGCGCCTGAAGCTCAAGGGGGCGGAGGTCGGGGCGGCCACCCTGGGCGACCGCATCGTCATCGCCCTGCCGCTTCCCGACCCGCTCCCCGAAAAGGCCGAGCTGCACTACTTCGCGGTCAAGACCTTCGGCCCGCACGGCGACGAATCCGATCTCTCGAAGCAGGCGGTGATCCAGCCCCGGACGCCGCCGCCGCCGCCGGCGACGACCGCGGTCACGCCGCGCGGCGACGGCGTCGAGGTGACCTGGACCGAGCCGCCGGGACCGCCCGGACCCGCGGCGCTCGCCGGCTACGACGTCTACCGCCGCGACTCCCAGGTCAAGGGCTTCGGCCCGCCGCTCCACGCCGCCGCGGCGGGCGACCGGGCGTACATCGACACCACCGCCCGCTTCGGCCAGAGCTACATCTATGCCGTGACGGCGGTCGCGGCGAAGAGCCCGCTCATCGAGAGCGCGATCAAGTCCGAGGTCGAGATCAAGTACGTGGACCGCTTCCCGCCGTCCGCGCCGCGCGAGCCCGTGGCCCTGGTCGAGGCCGGCCGGGTGCGCCTCGTCTGGCGCGGGAGCGAGGCGATCGACCTCGCGGGCTACCTGGTCTACCGGCTCGACCTTCGGCAGGTAAAGGGCGAATACCAGCGACTGACCGAGAAACCGATCTCCGAGGTCCAGTACACGGACCCCAACGTCAAGCCGGGGACGACCTACGCCTACCGGGTCACGGCGGTCGACCAGGCGGGCAACGAGAGCGCGCCCGCCGAGGTCCGCGCCACCGCGCAATGACCTGCTTCTTCAAGCTGTCAGGGAGCGGCAACGACTTCCTCGCCCTCGCCGACCCCTCGGGCGACGCCCCGGCGCCGCCCCTTCAGCAGATCCGCTCCTGGTGCCGGCGCGGCGTCTCCCTGGGGGCGGACGGCGTTTTCCTCCTGCGGCGAGATCTCACGACGGACGGTGCGGGGGAACGGACGGTCATGGAGTACTGGAACGCCGACGGCCTCCCCGCCGACCTCTGTCTGAACGGTACCCGCTGCGCCGCCCAGCTCGCCTTCCATCTCGGCTGGGCGCGGGACCAGGTGCGGATCACCACCGCGGCCGGCGAGGTCGCGGCGCGGCGGCTGGACGACACCCGGATCGCCGTCGAGCTGCCGGCCCCCGCCGAGCTCCCGCGCGAGGTCATCCTCGAAGTCGGGCCACAAGCCTGGACGGGCTGGGCGATCGCCGTCGGCGTCCCCCATCTCGTGCTGGTCTGGCCGGAGAGCCTTAGCGGAGCGCCGGTCGTGCCGCTCGGCCGGCCGCTGCGCCTCCACCCCGCCTTCGCTCCCGCCGGCACCAACGTCAGCTTCGTGCGCTTCCCGGAATCTCACCGGATGGAGATCCGCACCTACGAGCGCGGGGTGGAGGACGAGACCCTCTCCTGCGGCACCGGGGTCCTCGCCGGAGCGGCGGTGGGCCTCCATCTCGGCCAGGCCGCGCTCCCCCTGACCGTTCTCACCCAGGGCGGGTTCGAGCTCGCGGTGTCGGGCGGCCCGGACAGCGCCTGCGGCTCCTGGTCGTTGGCGGGCGACGCCCGGGTGGTGGCCGAGGGCGCGCTCCTCGCCGCGGCGGAACTCGAGCCGCCGCCCCCCGCCTGGTCCTCGAAATGACGAGCGTACCCCCACGCGTCGCGGCCATCGTGCCCGCCTACAACGAGCAGGAGACCCTGGCCGCGGTCCTTTCGGTCCTGGCGTCCGCCGCCCTGATCGACGAGGTCATCGTCGTCTCGGACGGCTCGACCGACGAGACAGTGGAGATCGCCAGGGCCATGGGCGTCAAGACCATCCACCTCCTAAAGAACCACGGCAAGGGGATGGCCATGGCGGTGGGGGTGGCGCACACCGGCGCGCCGATTCTCGTTTTCGTCGACGGCGACATCTTGAATCTGACCCACGAGATGCTCGAGGAGCTCATCCGGCCGGTCAAGGACGGGCGCTCCGAGATGAACGTGGGCATCCGCAACCGCGGCTCGCTGTTGAACGCCATCCACGTCAACTTCGGCCCCCTGCTCTCGGGCATCCGCTGCCTGAAGCGGGAGGTCTTCGAGGCGGTCCCCGAGGAGGACGTCGAAGGCTTCGCCATCGAGACCGGCCTGAACTGGGCTTGCGTCCAGCTCGACGGCCGGATCACGACGACCGTCTTCTTCCACCTCAAACACCTGGTGAAGGAGAAGAAGCGCGGCCTGGTCCGGGGCGCCAAGGCGCGGTGCGAGATGTTCGCCACCGTCTTCCGCGCCTACCTCCACCTGGTCTGGAGCCGGCCCGGGCTGGGCCGCGCCGGTAACCAGCCCCTTCTCGCGACCGAGCTCGAGTACATCAACTTCTAGATCATGGCCGACTCCACTCCGGTACCCCCCTTCCCGCCGGTCGACGAGCAGATCGAGCTGCTCAAGCGCGGCGCCGTCGACTTCGTCGACGAGGCGCAGCTCCGGACCAAGCTCCTGCGCTCGCAGAAGACCGGCGTCCCGCTGACGGTCAAAACCGGCTTCGACCCCTCCTCGCCCGACCTCCACCTCGGTCACACGGTCCTCCTGCGCAAGATGAAGCACTTCCAGGACCTCGGGCACCGGGTGGTCTTCCTGATCGGCGGCTTCACGGCGCGGATCGGCGACCCGACCGGCAAGAAGGCGACCCGGCCCCAGCTCGACGAGGCGGAGGTGGCGGCCAACGCGGCGACCTACCTGCGCCAGGTCTACCGGGTCCTCGACCGCAAGAAGACGGTCGTCGACGACAACAACCGCTGGCTCTCAGCCCTGGGCTCAGCCGGGCTCGTGCGCCTGGCCGGCCGCTACACCCTGGCGCGGATGATGGAGCGCGAGGACTTCCGCACCCGCTTCGCGGAGAACCAGCCCATCCACCTGCACGAGCTGCTCTACCCGCTCGCTCAAGGGTACGACTCGATCGCCTTGAA
>JAXDLD010000158.1:0-6043 GCA_034666805.1 Acidobacteriota bacterium | reverse complement strand
GTTCGGCGTCTCGGTGCAGGCCTTCCACCGCGCGAACCTCGACCGGCTGACCCATTGGCCCCACTCGATGCTGTCAACCTCGACCCACGACACCAAGCGGAGCGAGGACGTGCGGGCGAGGCTCGACCTCCTCTCCGAAATCCCGGGCGAGTGGGCGCAGGCGGTCCGGCGCTGGATCTCCGGGAACGAGCGGCACTGGAAGGAGACTCCGTCGGACCGGAGCGCCGAGTACCTCCTCTACCAGACCCTGGTGGGGGCCTGGCCGATCGGTCCCGAGCGCCTGTGGACCTACATGGAGAAGGCGATCCGCGAAGCCAAGCGGAAAACTTCCTGGACCCGCCCCGACCCGGCCTACGAGGCCGCCGTGCGCGGTTTCGCCCTGGGAGTGCTCGAAGACCCCGCCTTCACCGCCGACCTCGAAGCCTTCGTCGCGCCCCTCGTCGCCCCCGGACGGGTCAACTCCCTCGCCCAGCTCCTCTTGAAGCTCACCGCGCCCGGCGTCCCCGACTTCTACCAGGGGAGCGAGCTGTGGGATCTCTCCCTGGTCGATCCCGACAACCGCCGGCCGGTCGACTATGAGCTCCGCCGCCGGCTCCTCGGCGACCTGGAAGGAAACCCCGCCCCTGAGGCGATCCTGGCCCGCGTGGACGAGGGTCTCCCCAAGCTCTGGCTGATCCGCCAGGGCCTCCACCTGCGCCGCCGGCGGCCCGATCTCTTCGGCCGCGGCTCCACCTATCGCCCCCTCCCCGTCCGCGGGCCCCGGGCGGAGCACGCCGTGGCCTTCACCCGCAGCGAGGGGGTGGTCACGGTCGTGCCGCGGCTGATGATGGGGTGGAGCGGCGACTGGGGGGAGACCGCGGTCGAGCTACCCGCCGGCCGGTTCCGCAACGAGCTGACCGGCGAGGAGGTCGCGGGTGGCCCGCGGCCCGTCGCGGCCCTCCTCGGGCACTTCCCGGTCGCCCTGCTCGTGCTGGTAGGCTAAGACATCATGAAACGAATTTGCGCTTCGCTCGGCCTGCTGGGGGCCGTGGCGCTCCTGAGCCTCGCCTGCACCCATGGGAAACCTCCCGCGACATCTCCAGCCATCCCCGCTAACATCGTTCCCAGCCCGCAGGCCCCGGGCACCCTCTTCCGTTTCGCAGCCTACGGCGACACCCGCGACCATCATGAGATCCATCAGGCGATCGTCGACAGGGTGTTGGCCCAGGATCCCGCCCTCGTCCTTCAGACCGGAGACCTCGTCCATCATGGCGACGCCGCGGACGAGTGGGCGAAGTTCGATCAGATTACCGGCGCCCTCCGTCAGAAAGTCCCCTACTATCCGGCGCGCGGCAACCACGACGTGGGCGATCACGGCTACTACGAGGCACGGGTCACCCAGCCCATCCTCTCCGGCAACAAGCTCTACTACTCGTTCGAGAAGGGGAACGTTCACTTCGTGGCGATCGACACCCAGCAGCCGCTCACGGCCGGCAGCCCCGAGTACGTCTGGCTCGACGACGACCTCGCCAAGGCGCACGTCGCCGGCCGGTTCATCGTCCCCTTCTTCCACAAGGCGATCTTCTCGATCGGTCCGCACTCCGCCGAGGGCGACGTCCGGGCGCTGCGCCCGATCCTCCACCCGCTCTTCCGCAAGCACGGGGTCACCCTCGCCTTTCAAGGTCACGACCACCTCTACTACCGCACCCGGCGGGACGGCATCACCTACGTCGTCACCGGCGGGGGCGGAGCGCCGCTCTACGATCCGATCGCCGCGCCCGGCCCGGGCGACGTCTTCGAGAAGGTGAACCACTTCTGCCTCGCGGACGTCGCTCCGGACCGGGTGACGGTCACCGTCTACCGCTGGGACCTGTCGCGGCTCGACCGCTTCGAGCTGCCGGTCACGCCCCAGCCGCCGCCGCCGTAACGGCCGGCGCGAGCAGCTGGGCCAACCCGACCCGGGCCGCGGCCTGGTGCTCCAGGAGCTCGGCCGCGGTCCCGAGGTCGAGAGCGCCGCGGCGCACGGCGAGGTCGATGGCGGCGGTCTGGGCGCTCAAGGTTTCCTCCATGAGCTGGTGCAAGGGTTGGAAGGCGGGGAACTGGCGGTCGTTTTTCATGTGTTTCTCCTCTCGAGTAAGTCGTTCACTCGGAGGGGACGGAAGACGCGCGGCGATCGCTCACTACTGCTTCGTTAACGTCCCCCAGAGGAACGCCCCGGTCGAGAAGACGGCCAGCCAGCGGTCCCAGTGCTCCGCCGGCAGGTTGATGTGGAGGAGGACGGCGCCGATGAGCGCCGCCGCCGCGATCACCGACCAGGTGAGGCGGTGGGCCGAGCGCTCGATCTGCTTGATGGCCCGCCGGGTGTCGGGGGCGAGGGCGGCCTGGATGGCGATCTCCCCCCGCTCGGCGCGGGTGAGGAAGTCCTCCAGCCGCCCGGGGAGCGTGGTGAGGCGCCGGAGCTGCTGGAGCCCCTCGCCCAGCCAGGCGCGCCAGTCCCGCAGCTCCTCCTTGGCCAGCCGCTCGGCGAAGGGCAGGGTCTCGGCCCAGGGGTCGAACTCGGGGTTCAAGGTGGTGGCGAGGCCGGAGAGGAGGCCCACCGCCCGGGAGGCGAAGAGGAGGTCGACCTGGACCTGGAAGGGGGCGTCGTAGAGGAGGTCCTTGTACTCGCGGAAGAAGTAGCCGGCCTCGGAGAGGGCGACGTCCCGGAGCTGCCCGATCTGCACCCCCCAGAAGCGCTCGAAGAGGGTGCGGTGCATCGCCTCCAGCCGGGTCAGGTCCGCCCCCGGGAGGAGGACCCCGGCGCTCGCGTAGGCCTGGACGATGCGCTCGGCGTCCCGGGTGCCGAGTGCGATCACGTACTCGCGGAGCGATCCGCGCAGTCGCTGGGGGATGACCGCCACCATGCCGAAGTCGACGAAGACCACCTGGAACGGCCGCTCGGCGAGAAAGGGGACCGGGTCGCCGGGCGCGAACGCGAGATCCGGCGGCTCGCCGGGGCCGGCGAGCGGGCGGACGAAGAGGTTCCCCGGGTGGGGATCGGCATGGACGAAGTTGTGGACGAAGATCTGCTGCATGTAGACGCGGTAGAGGACCCGCGCCAGCTCCCGGCGGTCGATGCCGGCCCGTTCGAGGCCGGCGAGATCGGCGACCTTCAAGTAGCCGACGTCCTCCATCGTCATGGTGTGGCGGGCGCTGTACTCCCAGTAGATCTTCGGCACATAGACCCGGGGGTCGTCCGCAAAGTCTTCGGCGAAGCGCTCGGCGTGCTTGCCCTCGGCGCCGAGGTCGAGCTCACCCTCCGTCGTCCGCCGAAACTCCTCGATCAGACGCCGGAGGTCGACCCGGCGGCGCACCTGCTTGAAAACCTGGAGGAGGCGGATGGCGAGGCCCGTGGCCGCGAGGTCGGTCTCGACCAGCAGATCGATCCCCGGCCGCAGCACCTTGACCACCACCTCCTCGCCGCTGGGGAGGCGGGCGCGGTGCACCTGCGCAAGGGAGGCCGAGCCTACGGGCTCGGGGTCGACCCGGGAGAAGATGGCGGCGAGCGGCCGGCCGAAGTCCGCCTCGATCTGGCGGACGACGTCCGCGAAGCGCTCGGGCGGCACCTCGTCCTGGAGGCCGGCCAGCTCCTGGAGCACCTCGACCGGTAGGAGGTCCACCCGCACCGAGAGGAACTGGCCGAGCTTGATGAGCACCCCGCCCATCTCCCCGGCGAGCGCCCGGTAGCGCCGCGCGATGAGCCGCCAGCGCTCGACCGCCGGCCGCCGGAAGCGGGCGAGACCGGGGTACGCGAAGAGGACGTCCCACCAGAGGAAGTGGAGGAAGGTCCGGGTGACGAAGCGGCGCACCTTGCGGTAGCGCTTGAAATCGATGCGTGTGATCCGCGCCATGCCGGCCCTACGATGACGGAGCGGCGGGGTGGGGTCAAGCGGGAGGGTCAGAGCCTCTGTGCACCCGGGAGCTTGCCGAGCTCGCGGTCGAAAGTTCCCAGCGGCAGGTGGCCCGCCTTACGCGCGGTCTCCAGGATCAGGCAATCGGAAAAGCCCAAGGCCGGCCGCTCCCGGAAGTGCTCCAGCGCCGCCGCGATCACGTCGATGTCCTGGACCGTGAGATCTCTGTGGGTAAGGAACATCTCGACGGCTGTCGCGATCTTCGCCGGCCCGAGCTCGTAGACCGAGGCCAGGACCCACATGGCCTCCACCAGGACGAGGTGAGAAACCCAGGCGCCCCCGGCGATGAAGGCCTCGGCGGCAGCCGTCTGTCGAGCGTCGTCCCGGGTGGCCAGCCGGACCAGGACGTTGGTGTCAACGGCGCGCACGGCGGCTCTTCACGTACTGCCCGACCCCCGCCTTGAGCTCTTCCAAGGTCCGGGGCTGGGGCGGGTCCGCGAACAGGGCCCGGTGCACGTCCTCCGAGCTATAGCGGCCGGCTCGCCGAACGACCATCCGCTCGCCCTGCTCTTCCCACTCGAGGATCGAACCCGGGCCGATGCCGAGTTTCCGGCGGACTTCGGCCGGGACGGAGATCTGACCCTGGGCTGTCAGCTTTGAGTACGCGATGGCCATGTCTTTATCTTACCACGGTAATGAGGTATTGAGCCAAGAAGCCGCGTGTCCGCCAGGAAGACCCAAGATCCGGATTCGGTCCGCCTTCGACCGTGAGCGTAGCGCCCCGTGGTAGGCGTTCGACCCGCCGATGTGCCAGGCGCTCTTCCGGCAGGCGGGGAGGGCTCGACCCCCATGCTAGACTCCCGCTGATGAGGATGGCTTCGCCGGGCTGCCGTACCCCACGACATCCGCCCGCCCGCAGCCGGAGGTTCTCAAAATGACCGCGATCCCTCTCTCGCGAACCATCGAGTACCCGGAGTCCGACGGCCGTCCCATGGCGGAGACCCAAGCCCACGGTCAGGTGATCGTCGATCTTTTCCACGCGCTGTCGCGGCGCTACGCCGACGTCTACGACGTCTACGTCTGGTTCAACCTGCTCCTCTACTTTGTGCCGGGGGATTCCAGGGCCTGCGTGGCGCCCGATGTCTTCTTGGTCCGCGGCGTGGACAAGCGCGAGCGGAGGATCTACAAGGTGTGGGAGGAGGGTCGGGCGCCGTCGCTGGTCTGCGAGGTGACCTCGAAGAGCACTCGGAACGAGGACCTCGTGACAAAAAAGGGCGTCTACGAACGGCTCGGGGTCGACGAGTACTTCCTCTTCGACCCGCTGGGAGAGTACCTGAAGCCTCGGCTCCAGGGCTACCGCCTGGCCGGCGGGAGGTACCAGGGACTGGTGCCTCAGCAAGGCGCGCTGTCGAGCCAGGTGGCAGGCGTGCGGCTCGTGCCGGAAGGAAATCGCCTACGGCTGCGGGACGCGGTGACCGACGAGCCGCTTCCTTGGGCCGAGGAGGATGCGGAGGGCCGCCAGACGGCTGAGCGCGAGGCCGAGCAGCAAGCCCGCAGGGCGAATGAGGAAGGGCGGCTTCGCGCGGCTGCCGAGCGTCAGGCAGGCGAGGAAAGGCTAGCCCGTGAGGCCGCCGAGCGCCAGGTGGAAGCGGAAAGGCAGCGCATCCGCGCCCTGGAGGAGGAGCTCGCCCGCCTTCGTGGTGGCGATCCGGGCCGGTAGGCCGTTCCCTGCCTGCCCTGTCTCGCGTCAAGGACCTATGAAGCAGATCAAGATCGTGGTCGAGAAGCACGCCGACGTCGAGTCGGCTCTCCGATTCCACGTCGAGACGTTCGGCTATGACACCCTGGAAGCGGAGCCTCCTGTCCTGGCGGCGTTCCTCGCCGAGGCTGTGGTGAGCTGAGTGGGGAAGTTCCCAGGCGACGCTCCCAAGGGGAAGGTCCTCTTGAACTTCGACATGCTCCCCGAAGCACAGTCGTTTGCTACTCGATCAATACTCATAGGGCTACCCGAGCCTCTGGCAGCAAGGATGTCACCGCTACCTCTCACTCTTGACCGCGCGCAAAGCGCCGTCATGTTTGCTGCACATGCCTCAAAGCAAAGCGAAGCGCGGCGTGCGGCCGCATATCTCCGTGCTAGCTTGGCAGAGTTCTGTTCAATGGAAGAAGTGCAGATG
>JAXDLD010000157.1:0-4662 GCA_034666805.1 Acidobacteriota bacterium | reverse complement strand
CGCTCTCGCGGTAGAGGGCGAGGGCCTCCCCGGCCAGCGCCTCGGCCTCGTCGAGCCGGCGCTGGGCGCGGCGGAGCGACCCCTTGAGGTCGAGGACCTCTGCCCGGATGTGCGGGTTGCCTGTCATGCTCGCCTCCATGTGCTCCTCGGAGCGCCTGAAGGCCGACTCGGCGCTCCACAGCTCGCCGAGGACACGGAGGCCGTTGCCCAGGTACGCCCAGGCCCGGGCCTTCAGGTCGAGCACCCAGTCCGGATCGTAGGCCTCCTCGACCAGGAACTCGGCAACCCGCACCGCGAGCTCGGCCAGGGCGATCGCCCGGGTGGGGTCCTCGAAGACGGCTTCCAGGCTCTTCTTCAGGAGGAGCTGACAGAAGCCCCAGTTCTGGAAACGCTCCTCGTCGCGCACCGCGGCCAGCTGCTCCTCGAACGGCCACTCCCCCAGCTCGGCGAAGAGGAGAGGCGCCTGGAGCCCCTCGATCACCGCCACCCGCTCGTCCCAGTGCTCGTACTCCCGCTGCAGCCTCAGGACCTCCTCATAGCTCTCCCGGCAGCCCGGGCAGACGGCGATGACGTGCGGCACGACCTTCGCGAGCACGGTCTCATGGTCCAGGTCCCGGGCCAGCCAACGGGCCATCGTCTCGACCGACAGATGGGTATTACTTCTCGGATCCAATCGATCCCCCTTTCGACTGAGAGAGGACGATTCCCGCCCCCTTCAGAAGATCAGTTACCGGAAGAGAGAATATCGTGACATCGAAATACAAAAACGGGGGACCGGCCGAACCGGCCCCCCGAGCGTGACGCTTAGGCGCCACCCTGCCCGTGCACCGCCGCCGCGCCGCCGGCGGGGCCGGCGGCCGGAGAGCCGTGCGGATCGAGGGAGGCTCCCTCCGCCCCGAAGATGCCGCGAAGACTGCCGGCACCGGAGAGGCCGCCGCTCAACAGGCGGCTGACATAGGACCTGAGCCCGGCGAGCGGGCTGCTGGCAGCCGTCCGGGCGCTCGGGCGGACCGCCGGCCGGGCGTGGGCCGGGACCGCCAGACCGGCCACCAGGGTGGCGGCGGCGAGGACGGGGACGAGGCGGCGGAATCGGTTACGTCCATGCATGATTCACTCCTTACCTGGGCAGGTCATCCCGCGGGCAGCATGCCCTCGAAGCCTGCCTCTACACTACAGGACGTTCCTGGTATGCATAACCGAGACATTTTTGGCAACGGCGACACCGACGTCTTCCTCCACGGCCGCAGCGGCGGGACGACGATCCTGGTGTCGCACAAGAGCGGCGCCGCGGCGACCGCCGGCAACCTTTCCTCGGGCCCGCCGGCGATCTCGGCCGACGGCCGCTATGTCGCCTTCGGCAGCCGGGCGACCGATCTCACCCCCGGTCAGTTCGACAGCAACAACGGCACCGACGTCTTCCTCTACGACCGGGTGGCGGGGACCGCGGACCTGGTCAGCCACGCCTTCGACACCCCGAACGGCACCGCCGTCGGCCGCTCCAACCCGCCCGCGCTCTCCGCCGACGGCGCCTGGGTGGCCTTCAGCAGCAACGCCTTCGACGTCGTCCAGGCGCGCGACCTGAACCAGACGGACGACGTCTTTCTCTACAGCCGGGCCACCACGAACAACACCCTGGTCTCGCGCATCGACCCGAGCCTCCCCTCGCTCTCGGCGGCCGGCGGGAGCGCGTTCCCCGACATCAGCGCCGACGGCCGCTGGGTGGCGTTCCTCTCCGGCGCCTTGAATCTTTCTCCCAACGAGGCTCACGAACCGAGCCAGGGCACGGCCCTCTTCCTCGCCGACACCCTGACCGGCGCCCTCACCCTCGTCTCCCACAACGCCGCCTTCGCCCAGGTCACCAGCAACGACCTCGCTACGTTCCCGGCGATCAGCCGCGACGGCGGCCACGTCTTCTACGTCAGCCCGGCGAGCGATCTCATGCCCGGCCAGGTCGACACCGCCGGCTCGCCCGACGTCTTCCTCTACGACCGGGCGGCGGGAGCCAGCGTCCTCGTCTCCCATCGCGCCGGCGCACCGGCCACGGCGGGAAACGGCACCAGCCCCTTCGGCGTCCTCTCCGGCGACGGCCGCTTCGTCGCCTACCAGAGCGAGGCGACCGATCTCGTGGCCGGCCAGGTCGAGGGCTCCGGACAGGGTGACGTCTTCCTCTACGACCGGGCGAGCGGCCAGAACGCCTTGGTCTCCCACGCCGCCGGAGCGGCGACGACGACCGGCAACGCGGGCTCCGCCGTCCCCACGATCAGTGCCGACGGCCGCTTCGTCGCCTACCAGAGCCTGGCCTCGGACCTCGTGGCGGGGGCATCCCCGGGCAGCGGGTACGAGGTCTACCTCTACGACCGCCAGTCGGGGACCAACACCCTCGTCAGCCACGCGGCCGGCGCACCGGCGACCCGGGTGGGCGGCAGCAGCCCGATCGTCTCCGCCGACGGCCGCTTCGTCCTCTTCACCAGCTCGAGCAGCGCCCTCGTGGCCGGCCTCTCCGACTCGAACTCCGGGGACGACGCCTTCCTCTGGGACCGCCTGGCCGACTCCACCGTCCTCGTCTCCCACCAGGCGGGAGCACGGGCGGCCACCGGCAACGACCGCTCGGCCGGCGTGAGCCTCTCGGCGGACGGCCGCTTCGTCCTCTGGAACAGCATCGCGACCGACCTGCTGCCCGGCCAGACCGGCACCGCCGGCATCTACGGCCTCTTCCTCTCCGACCTCCTCACCGGCACGGTCACCCTGATCAGCCACGCCGACGGCTCTCCCGCGGCCAAGGTCGGCTACACGACCGCCCGGATCAGCGCCGACGGCGCCTGGATCGCTTTCACCAGTTCCGCCCCGAACGTCGTCCCCGGGCAGGACGACGCCAACCTGCGGGACGATGCCTTCCTCTACGACCGGATCGCCGGCACGACCGCCCTCCTCTCCCGCACCCCCGCTTCCCCGCAGACGACGGGCCACGGCTCCGCGTTCACCCTCGCGATCAGCTCCGACGGCGCCGCGATCGCCTTCGGGAGCAGCGCCTCGGACCTGGTGGCCGGCGACTTCAACGTCCAGAGCGACGTCTTCCTCGCCGCCAACCCGCTACCGGGAAGGGTCTTCTTCACCCTCCCCCCCTGCCGGCTGCTCGACACTCGGCAAGCGGGCCCGGCGCTCGCCTCGGGAGCGAAGACGCTCGTCGGGGTGCATGGCGCCTGCGGTATCCCGGCCACGGCCAAGGCGGTCGCCGCCAACTTGACCGTGCTCCAGCCGACGGGCGCCGGCCACCTCACCCTCTACCCGGGGGACGTCGCGGCGCCGCTCGCCAGCACGATCAACTTCGCCGCCGGGCAGACGCGCGCCAACAATGCCATCCTCCGGCTCTCGCTCGACGGCCTGGGCAACCTCGCCCTCTCCCCCGTGGTGACCGGAGCCGGCACGGTAAAGCTGGTGATCGATGTGAACGGATATTTCGAGTAGGGTAGGCGGGTGATCCCCGGGCGCAACCGCCGCTTGAGGCGAGAGCGGACCCTGGCGCTCGGCCTCGGCTTCCTTCTCGCCCTCGGGAGTTGCGGGCGGCAGGGGAAGGCCCCGGCCGAACACCGGCCGGCCAACCGGCTCGCCCGCGAGTCGAGCCCCTACCTCCTCCTCCACGCGCACGATCCCGTCGACTGGTACCCCTGGGGAGAGGAGGCCTTCGCCCGGGCGCGCCAGGAAGGCAAGCCGATCTTCCTCTCGGTCGGCTATTTCAGCTGCTACTGGTGCCACGTCATGGAGCGCGAGGTCTTCTCGAAGCCCGCCCTGGCGGAGCTCCTGAACCGCTGGTTCGTGAGCATCAAGGTGGACCGCGAGGAGCAGCCGGACGTCGACGAGATCTACATCACGGCGAACGAGGTCCTGACCGGCAGCCCGGGGTGGCCGAACAGCCTCTTCCTCACCCCGGATTTAAAGCCGTTCTACGCCGGGACCTACATCCCGCCGGAGGACCAGGCCGGGAGCCCCGGCTTCCGGTCGGTCCTCACCCAGGTGCACGAGGGCTGGGCGGGCCATCGCAAGGCGCTCGAGGCGACCGCCGAGCAGGTGGCCGGAGCGGTCCGCACGTCGCTCGCCCAGAGCCGTTCCCCGGCCGCCGAGCCGCCGCCGGCCGCCGCCGCCGACCGGGCGAGGGCGCTCTTGGAGAGCCACTATCAGCCCCAAACCGGCGGCTTCGGCGGACCGCCGCGGTTCCCCAGCCCGGGCAATCTCTTCTTCCTCTGGGAGGCGGCCAACCGGGGGGACGAGCCGGCGCGCGCCATGGTGCTCGGGACCCTGCGGCAGATGGGCCAGGGCGCGATCTACGATCAGCTCGGAGGCGGCTTCCACCGCTACACCCTGGACGCCGAGTGGCGGGTCCCCCACTTCGAGAAGATGCTCTACGACAACGCCCAGCTCGCCGAGATCCTGACCCTCGCGGCCCAAGGCAGCCAGGGTTCGAGCCCTGACCCGGACTTAGCCCGCCTGGCCCGCGGCGCCCTCGACTTCCTCCTCGCCGAGATGGCGCTCCCGGAAGGGGGCTTCAAGTCCGCCATCGACGCCGAGACGGACGGCGAGGAAGGGGCCTACTACGTCTGGACGACGGACGAGCTCCGGCGGGTCCTCGGCGACGCGGACTTCCGTTTCCTGGCCCCCATCCTGGGC
>JAXDLD010000156.1:0-4804 GCA_034666805.1 Acidobacteriota bacterium | reverse complement strand
GACCTCGCGGACCGCCACCTCGTGCTCTTCGGCCACCGCGCGGCGCACCGCCGCCGCCGCCGCCGCCGCTTCCGGCTCGCGCCGGCGCTCGATCTCGACGGCGACGACCAGCTCCTCGCCGCCGCCTTCGCCCGCCGCTTCGACGGCGAAGGCGGCGGCGCCGCCCGGCCGCAGCGCCCCGTGGCTCGCCAGGGCGGTGATCTCGATGTCCTGTGGATAGTGGTTGCGCCCGCGCAGAATGATGAGCTCTTTGAGCCGGCCGGTGACGAAGAGCTCGCCCGCGTCGAGGAAGCCGAGGTCGCCGGTACGGAGGAAGGGGAGCGCCGGGTCCTCCCCCGCGATGTGGGCGCCGAAGACCGCCGCGCTCGCCTCCGGGAGCCCCCAGTAGCCCTGCGCGACGCTCGGCCCGGCCACCCAGATCTCGCCGATCTCCCCCGGCGCCGCCGGCCGCCGGCTCTCGGGATCGACGATCCGGACGCTCTGGCCGAGCCGGGCGGTGCCGCAGCCGACGAGCGGCCGGCCGTCGAAGGCGCGGATCGGCGGCGCCGTTCCCACCTCCCCGCCGGTGACGTAGAGGGTCGCCTCGGCAAGGCCGTAGCAGGGGTAGAAGGCGGCGCGGCGGAAGCCGGCGGGGGCGAAGGCCGCCGCGAACCGCTCGAGAGTCTCCGCGCGCACCGGCTCGGCGCCGTTGTAGGCCACGCTCCAGCTCGCCAGGTCGAGCTCCGCCCGCGCCGCCTCGCCCACCTTCCGTAGGCAGAGCTCGTACGCGAAGTTGGGGCCGCCGCTCGTCGTCGCCCGGTAGCGGCTGATCGCCCGCAGCCAGACCTCGGGGCGCTGCAGGAAGGCCAAGGGCGACATCAGGATGCAGCGGGCGCCGCAGTAGAGCGGCTGGAGGACGTTGCCGATCAGCCCCATGTCGTGGTGGAGCGGCAGCCAGCCGACGATGACCGAGGCCGCCGACTGGCCGAAGCCCTCCTGGATCATCCGTTCGTTGTGCAGCAGGTTGCCATGGGTGACGACGACCCCCTTGGGCTCGGCGGTCGAGCCGGAGGTGTACTGGAGGAAGGCGGCGGTCTCCGGCCCCACCCCGGGGTCGCGCCAGAGCTCCCCCGCTTCCGTCGCGACGGCGTCGACCGCCAGCCAGCGAGCGGCGGCCAGGCCCGCGGCGTCCGTGGCGCCGGCCCGCAGGCGCCCGAGGAGCTCCGCGGTGGTGAGGACGGCTGCCGGCCGGCAGGAGCCGGCGATCGCCGCCAGGCGCTCGCCGCCGCGCCCCGGGCGCGGCGGGTAGGCCGGCACCGCGATGACCCCCGCGTAGAGGCAGCCGAAGAAGGCGGCGATGAAGTCCAGCCCGGGCGGGAAGAGCAGCAGCGCCCGGTCCCCGGCGGCCGCCGTCTCGGCGAGACGGGCGGCGATCGCGCGCGCCCGGGCGTCGAGCGCGGCGGCGGAGAGCCGCTCGCTCTCCACTTCTCCGTTCGCGAGGAAGAGGTACTCGGTCCGATCGGCGGCATCCGCGGCGCGCGAACGGAGGAGATCGACGAGAGTCCTTTTCAAGACCAGCCTACCCCTGGCTCGCCGCCCCTCGGATCGAGAGGGCGGCGGCTCGGGGCACCATCGCGGCGACTACTCATAGCGCAACGCCACCATCGGATCGACCCGCATGGCCCTCCGGGCGGGGAAGAAGCAGGCGAGGAGCGCCACCGCGGCCATGAGGAGCGGCACCCCGAAGAGGACCATGGGGTCGAAGGCGCGCAAGCCGAAAAAGACACTTTCGAGGACACGGACGAGGACGAAGGACGCGGCGAGGCCGAGCGCCAGCCCGGCGGCGACGAGGGCGGCGCCATGCCGCATGACGAGGCCGAGGATTTCCGCGCGCTGGCCGCCCAGGGCCATGCGGATGCCCATCTCGCGCGTCCGCTGGGCCACCGTGTAGGAGAGGACGCCATAGATCCCGGCGAGAGCGAGGAGGAGGGCGAGGGCGGCGAAGGCGAGCATCAGGCGGGCATTGAAGCGCTGCTGCGCGATCGAATCCGCGACGAGAGTCGAGAGCGGCCGCAGGTCGGAGACCGGCTGCGCGGGGTCGACCGCCAGGGCGGCGTTGCGCACCGGCTTGGCGAGCGCCTCCGGCCGCAGGCGGGTGCGGATCACCAGGCCCATGCTGCGGTCCGCCGACTCGCCCAGGGGGACGTAGAGCTGGGGCTGGGGCTCGCGGTCGAGGCCGAAGCGGCGCACGCTCGCCACGACGCCGACGACCTCCGCCGGTACCCGCAGGAGCGCCGGCAGCGCCACCCGCTGGCCGATCGCCTCCTGGCCCGGCCAGTAGTACTTGGCCATCGTCTCGTCGACCATGGCGACCGGCTGCGAGCCGGCGCGGTCGGCGGCCGCGAAGAAGCGCCCCTTGAGCAGCCGGATCCCCATGGCGCGGAAGTAGTCCGGGGTCACGACGTCCAGGATGACCGCCTCCTCGGAGGGCGTCAGGATACGGCCCGGGATGCGCATGATCTCCTTGACCAGGGTCCCCGACATCGGCACCGTCGAGACGGCGCCCGCCGACTGCACCCCGGGGAGCCCGCGGACCTGCTCGACGAGCTGCTCGAAGAAGACCGCCTGCTGCTGCGGGGTCCGGTACTTCTCCACCGGCAGCACGATCTGCGCCGTCAGCGCGCCCTGCGGATTGAAACCG
This sequence comes from Acidobacteriota bacterium, assembly GCA_034666805.1. Taxonomy (GTDB): domain Bacteria; phylum Acidobacteriota; class Thermoanaerobaculia; order Multivoradales; family UBA5704; genus DASQPA01. The sequence continues at coordinate 2,124 of JAXDLD010000156.1, read as the reverse complement.
GGATCCACCCGGCGCAGGCGCTCGAAACCCTGGATCAGGAGACCGGCGCCGATCAGGAGCACCAGGGCGAGGGCGATCTCCAGGATGGCGAGCGCCGAGCGCAGCCGGCGCCGGAGTGGCGCCGCGCCCGCCTGGCCGGCGCCCTCCTTGAGCAGCTCGGGCAGCCGCTCGGAAGAGGTCTGGAACGCCGGCACGAGGCCGAAGAAGAGGCCGGTGACGAGGCAGAGGCCGAGGTCGAAGGAGAGGACGCGCCAGTCGATCGCCGCCTCCCGCAGGCGCGGCAGGCTCGCCGGCAGCTGCGCCAGGAGACGGATGCCCCAGACTGCCAGGAGCAGCCCGCAGAGCCCGCCCAGGAGCGACAGGACGAGGCCCTCGCCGATCGACTGCCGGAGCAGGGTCGCCCAACCGGCCCCGAGGCTGGAGCGCACCGCCATCTCCTTGACCCGTTCGGTGGCGCGCGCGAGCAGGAGGTTGGCGACGTTGGCGCAGGCGACCAGGAGCACGCAGCCGACGGCGCCGAGGAGGGCGAGGAGGGGCGTCCGCACGTCGCCCACCAGCTCGTCCGCGAGCGGCACGACCCGCACCGTCCAACCTTCGTTGACGTCGGGGTACTGCTCGGCCAGGGTCTGGCCGAGGCGGGCCATCTCCTGCCGCGCCCGGGCGAGGGTGACGCCGGGCTTGAGGCGCCCCACGACGTCCAAAAAGACGTTGCCGCGCTCGAGGACCTCCTGGCGCGTGAAGGGCCGGCTCACCCAGAGCTCCGCCTTGTCGCCGAACGTGAACTCCTTCGGCATGACGCCGACCACCTGGTGCGCGCGGCCGTCGAGGACGAGAGACCGGCCGACGATGCCGGGGTCGGCGCCGAAGCGGCGCTGCCAGAGCGGGTGGCTCAAGACGACCAGCAGGGCGTCGCCGTCCCCCTGGTCGAAGGTCCGCCCGAGCGCGGCCGCGGCCGCCAGGACGGAGAAGAGGTTGGGCGTCGTGCGCATGCCGACCAGGCGCTCCGGGGTGTCGCCGCCGGTGAGGTTGAAGGGCGTCGAGTGGAAGGCGGCGAGATCGGTGAAGACGCCGTTTTTGTCGCGCCAGTCCCGGTAGTTGGCGACCGAGGTGGGCACCTCCCTGGCGTTGCCGGAGGGGCGGGCCTGCCAGAGGGCGACCAGGCGCTCCGGGCTGCCGTAGCCGTACGGCCGGAGGAGGACCGCGCTGACCACGCTGAAGACCGAGCTCGTGGCCCCGATGCCCAAGGCCAGGGTGGCGGCGATGATGAGCGTAAAGAGCCGGTTCCTGGCGAGAAATCTCAAGATTGGATACAGGGCGGACAAAAACTCGGGCTCCGTTGATTGAACCTTCGGGTCAGACTAGTATAGACATCGGTCTCTAACCCGTCCAGAGAGGGTGCTCCGCATGCCCGCCCGCTCCTCCGCCCGCCAGGATTCGCGACGATGCGCCTGAGGCCGATCATCGTCCTCGGGGTCGAGCGCAGCGGCACCTCGGTGGTCTCCGACCTCATCCACCGCTGGGGCGCCCATCCGGGCGACCTCTCCCGCCACGTCGCCACCGACGACCACAATCCGCAGGGTTACTTCGAGTACCTCCCCATGCAGACCCTCCTGCACGACGTCCTCGTCGCCACCCAGACCTCCCTCTGGCATCCCGACTTCAAGGGACGCATGGAGAGGCTGGCCCTCGACCCTCATTTCAGCGCCCGCGCGGCGGCCCTGGTCGCCGAGATGGAAGCCAGCGGCCAGCCGTGGTTGTGGAAAGATCCGCTGATGAGCCTGCAGATGCCGTTCTGGGAGCGCTTCGTGCCCGCTCCCGTCTGCGTGGTGACCGTGCGCAACCCCAACGACTCCGGCCGCTCCTTCGCGCGCATGAACTTCTCCGAGGCGCTGCGGCGCCGCATCCGCACCGACGCCTATTTCGGCTTCCGCTGGCAGTTCACCATGCTCGCGATCCTCGAATACCTGGACCATAACCCCGAGCACCTCTTCATCCGCTACGAACGGCTGCTCGCCGACCCGGCCGGGCAGGTGGCCCGGCTCTGCCGCTTCCTCGACGACCGGCTCGCCGCGGAGGGAGGAGCGGAGGAGCGCCGGGCGCTCATGAACGCGGCGGTCCAGCCCG
>JAXDLD010000155.1:0-3282 GCA_034666805.1 Acidobacteriota bacterium | reverse complement strand
ACAACGGAGTGGGCCCCTGGCTCGAAGGGCACGGCCCGCTGCCCGAGGCCGCCGCCGCCGTCAAGGGGATGGAGGAGCAGCTCAAGATCCAGGACGAGGCCGCCCAGCGCCTGCGCCGGCTGCGGGTCGAGCGCGGCGCCCTGTCGCTCGAGACCCTGGAAGCCCACGCGGTCTTCACGGACGGCCACCTGACCGATTTGAAGACCGATCCTCCGAACCGGGCCAAGCAGTTGATCGAGGACTTCATGATCGCCTCGAACGGGGTGACCGCGACCTTCCTCGAAGCCAAGAACTTCCCTTCGCTCCGCCGGGTGGTGCGCACCCCCAAGCGCTGGCCGCGGATCGTCGAGCTCGCCGAGGCGCTCGGCGAACGCCTGCCGGCCGATCCCGACTCCAAGGCTCTGGAGGAGTTCCTCGACCGGCGGCGGAAGGCCGATCCGGAGAAGTTCCCCGACCTCTCGCTCTCGGTCGTCAAGCTCCTGGGCTCGGGCGAGTACGTGGTCGACCCGCCGGGAGCCGAGGCGCCGGGGCACTTCGGCCTGGCGGTCAAGAACTACTCCCACTCGACCGCTCCCAACCGCCGCTACCCCGACGTCATCACCCAGCGGCTCTTGAAAGCCGCCCTCGCCGGCGCGCCCATCCCCTACGCCGAGGACGAGCTCGGCCAGCTCGCCGCCCACTGCACCGAGCAGGAGGACGCCGCCCAGAAGGTCGAGCGCCAGATGCAGAAGTCGGCCGCCGCCCTGCTCCTGCAGTCGAAGATCGGCCAGAGCTTCGACGGCATCGTCACCGGCGCCTCGGACAAGGGGACCTACGTGCGGATCTTCCATCCCCCCGTCGAGGGGCGGGTGATGCACGGCTTCCAGGGGATGGACGTGGGGAACCGCGTCCACGTCAAGCTGATCTCGGCCGACGTGGAGCGCGGCTTCATCGACTTTGCCCGCTAGGCCCTAGTGGCAGCCGTTGGGATCGATCCCGCAGCCCGAGCTCTCGTGGACGTTGTGGAGCGCCGGGGCTGCTGCCGCGGCGCCGTGGCCGGAACCGCCGCGGGCTCCCCAGAGGTGGTCCAGGAGATCCAGCAGGCGGTCGAGGACGGACCGCGCTGCCGGCGATGCCGTCGTGGCGGCTCCGCGAGGCGCGGTCGCGGTCCGCGCTGGGGGCGCGGCGGCGCTCAGGCCGGGTGCCAAGAGGAGGGTGCCCAGGAGAAGAAGGCCGAAGCAGTGGCGGCGAGACATGGAAGACTCCCTCACGAAAGCGCTCCGACCCGGCCGCCATGGCCGCTCGGGCTCTTCCCAAAAAAAGACAGGCTTAAAGGTTGGCGCATAGAGTAGCGCATCTCGCCGGCGCGCCCCTCCCCCCATCCTGATATCCTTCCCGCCTCATGCTGAGACGCCTCTCCTTGACCACCGGCGGCGAGAGCCACGGCCCGGGCCTGACCGCCATCCTGACCGGCCTGCCCGCCGGGCTCCGGGTCGACCTCGACCTCCTCGCCCACGACCTCGCCCGCCGGCAGCACGGCTATGGGCGCGGCCGGCGGATGGCGATCGAGAAGGACCGGGCGGAGATCCGCGGCGGGGTGCGGGGGGGTGAGACCCTGGGCTCACCGCTGGTCCTCTGGATCGAGAACAGCGACTGTGCCAACTGGCAGGGGGTCATGGGGCCCGGGGAGCTCGATCCGGCCCTCGCCGAGAAGCGGCGCCTGAAGTCACCGCGGCCCGGCCACGCCGATCTGGCGGGCGGCATCAAGTACCTGCGCGGCGACCTGCGGGACATCCTGGAGCGCGCCTCGGCGCGGGAGACGACCGCGCGGGTGGCGGCCGGGGCCTTCGCCCGCATGCTGCTCGCCGAGGTCGGGGTGGAGATCAAGAGCGGTGTCCGCTCGCTGGGGCCGATCGGCGCCGACCGCCCGGTCCCCACCTGGGAGGAGCTGCTCCAAGTGGACGAGACTTCGCCGCTCCGCGCCATCGACCGCGAGCGGGAGGGGGAGATGGTGCGGCTCGTCGAGCAGGCGCAGCGCGACGGCGACACCCTGGGCGGGGCGGTGACGGTGATCGCCCACAACGTCCCCGTGGGGCTCGGCTCGCACGTCCAGTGGAGCGACAAGCTCGACGGCCGGCTGGCGCAGGCGGTGATGTCGGTGCACGCGGTCAAGGCGGTCGAGATCGGGGCGGGGATCACCGCCGCCGCCGGCTTCGGCAGCGCCGCCCACGACCCGATCGGCCGCGACGAGACGACCGGCCGCTTCACCCGCCCCAGCAACCGCGCGGGCGGGCTCGAAGGGGGGATCACCAACGGCGAGGACCTGGTGATCACCGCCTACAAGAAGCCGATCGCGACTCTGAGGAAGGGCCTCCCGAGCGTCGACCTCGATACCTTGGAACCGCACGCCGCCCAGTACGAACGGAGCGACGTCACCGCGCTCCCCGCCGCCGGGGTGATCGTCGAGGCCATGGTCGCCCTGGTCTTGGCCGACGCTCTCCTCGAGAAGCTCGGCGGCGACTCGCTCGCCGAGATGAAGGCCCACTGGCAGGCCACCGCCGGCCAGCAGGCCGCCTGGCCGCCGCGGGTCCCCTAGAAGCTCATCGCCATCCCGATCCCCGGCTGCCGATCGGGGCCGACGATCGGCGCCACGACGATCCGGGCCGGGATGCCGTTCCGGCGGTCGTGGTTGAAGTGCGTAACCGAGCGGCCGACGGCCGTGCCGATCAGGGCCCCCACCGTGACGTCGGAGAGGAAATGCGCGTCGTGCTGGATGCGGGCGTAGCCGACCAGGGTCGCAGTACCGTAGCTCACAGCCTCCACCCAGGGTGAGGGATAATGGGTGGCGATCACCGAGGCGACGGTGAAGGCCTGCGCCGTATGGCCCGAGGGGAACGACTGGTGCTTGCCCCCGGGATGGAAATCGTAGACCCCCAGGTTGTCGCGCGGGCGGCTGCGTCCGGTCAGGTACTTGAGCGCCGGCACGAAGACACCGCCGCTCACCACGGTCGCGGCTAGACCGTCCTCTGCCGTCTGCCGCGCCTCGGAGTCGCCGCGGGTCGCGCCGGCCAAGTAGAAGCCGCCGAGCACGACGAAGGCGCCGCCGGCGCCCAGGGGCTCGAAGGTCTTCGCCACGTTGTTCTGAAAGGAGCTGCTCCGGTTGCGCTGCTGCGAGTCGCGCAGCGAGCGGTCGAGGGTCGCCGCGGCGCCGACCCCCAGAACCGCCAGCGAGAACCCCTCCCACTCCCGCCGGCCCCAGCGCGCCGGAGCGGTGATCTCATGCGCCACGTCCTCGCCGAGAAG
>JAXDLD010000154.1:0-8009 GCA_034666805.1 Acidobacteriota bacterium | reverse complement strand
GGCGTCATGGAATTCCTCCTCATCAATCACCCCCTCGACTGCCCGATCTGCGACCAGGCCGGCGAGTGCGGCCTCCAGGACTACTCGTTCAAGCACGGCGTCGCCTTCTCGCGCTTCCAGTTCGAGGACAAGCGGACCTACCCGGGGCGCGAGCGCATCCCGCTGGGGGCGAACGTCGTCCTCAACATGAACCGCTGCATCCAGTGCACGCGCTGCGTCCGCTTCACCAACGAGATCGCGAAGACCGGCGAGCTCGGCTTCTTCAACCGCGGGGCGCGGACCGAGATCGGCACCTTCCCCGGCAAGGAGCTGTCGAACCCGCTCGCCACCTGCGTCGTCGACGTCTGCCCGGTCGGGGCTCTCACCTCGACCCGCTTCCGCTTCGCCGAGCGCGTCTTCTATCTCGACAAGAAGCCGTCGCTCTGCACCGGCTGCGATGTCGGCTGCAACATCACGATCGAGCACCGCCGGGGGAACATCAAGCGCTACAAGCCGCGCGCCAACCCGGAGGTCAACGACTACTGGATGTGCGACTACGGCCGGGCGACCTTCGAGCGCTACAAGACCGTGCCGCGCCTGAACGCCCCTCGCCTCCGCGGGGAGGACGGACGGATGGTCCCGGCTTCGTGGAAGGAGGCGCTCGACGCCACCTACCGTAAGCTGCGCGCGGCGGGGGATGCGGATGCCGGGGGGCCGGTCGCCATCCTGGGCTCGGGCTTCCTGACCTCGGAGGAGGCCCTGCTCTTCGCCGAGCTCGCGGACCAGGTGGGGACTCCCCATCGCGGGGTCGCCGTCGAGCCGAGCCCGGGGTGGCACATCCCCAACTTGAAAGGCGGGATCACCGGCCGGGACGCGGCCCCCAACCGGCGCGGGGCGGAGCTCGCGGGTCTCGTCCCGGGCGCTGGCGGCAGCGACGCCGCTGCGATCCTTGAAGGCAAAGCGTCCTTCTCGGTCCTCGTGGTGACCGACAGCGACTTCGGCAAGGCCGCCTACGACGAAGCCGCGGTCGCCCGGCTCCGCCAGGCCGCCCGCACCCTGGTCGTCTTCGGCTGGGCGGACTCCCCCCTGGCGCAGGCGGCGGACATCGCCCTCCCGGTCGCCACCCACGCCGAGAAGGAGGGGAGCTTCGTCAACGTCGAATGGCGGGTGCAGCGCTTCACCCCCGCCTTCCCTCCGCCGGGTCTCGTCCGCCCCGGGGTCGAGGCCCTCTCGGACCTCCTCGCCCGTTTCGACCCCGAGTTCGCCGGCCTCACCCCGGAGTCGGTCTTCGCCCAGCTCGCGAAGACCGTGCCGGCCTTCGCCGGCCTCGGGCTCGCCGGGCTGCCGGCGACCGGCGCTCCCCTGCGCGTCGAGCCGGCGCCCGCCGAAACCCTCCCTCCCCACGAGCCGGTGGCCGAAATATGAGCACCGAATTCGTCGCCACCCTGGTCAAGATGGGCCTCACCCTCGGCCTGCTCCTCAATGTGGTGCCGGTGATGGTCTGGGTCGAGCGCCGCGGCAGCGCCTTCATCCAGGACCGCCCCGGCCCCAACCGGCTGGGGCCGCTCGGTCTCTTCCAGGCCCTGGCCGACGCCGTCAAGTTCATCTTCAAGGAGGACGTGACGCCGACCGCGGCGGACCGGCCGCTCTATCTGGCGGCCCCGGTCCTCGCCCTCCTGCCGGCGCTCACCACCTTCACGGTCATCCCCTTCGGACCGGACCTCGTCGTCAACGGCCACACCATCCCCCTCGTGGTGTCGGACGCCGGCGCCGGGGTGCTCCTCTTCCTCGCGCTTTCGAGCCTCGGGGTCTACGGCATCGTCATGGCCGGCTACGCCTCGAACAACAAGTTCTCGCTCCTGGGGTCGATCCGGGCCTCGGCGCAGCTCATCAGCTACGAGCTGGCGCTCACCCTGGCGGTCGTCGCCGTGCTCATGCCCGTCGGCTCGTTCCGCCTGGCCGACGTCGTCGCCTACCAGCGCGCCCACGTCTGGAACTTCATCCCGCAGATCGTCGGCTTCCTCGTCTTCCTGGTCGCCTCCTTCGCCGAGACCAACCGGCTGCCGTTCGACCTGCCGGAGGCCGAATCGGAGCTCATCGCCGGCTTCCACACCGAGTACAGCGCCATGCGCTTCGCCACCTTCTTCATGGCGGAGTACATCTCCATGACGTCGCTCTCGGCGCTCGGGGTGACCCTCTACTTCGGCGGCTGGACCCTGCCCGGGGTCCATCTCTCGGGCTGGCTCGGGGCGATCGTCGGCCTCGCCGTCCTCCTCGCCAAGGTCGCGGTCTGCATGGCCGTCTTCGTCTGGGTGCGCTGGACCTTCCCGCGCTTCCGCTACGACCAGCTCATGCGGCTCGGCTGGAAGGTCCTCCTGCCGCTCGCGATCGTCAACCTCATCTTCGTGGCGGCGATGACCATCGCGAGGTATCTCTGATGGAGACCGCGATCTTCCTCCTCTTCGCCCTCCTGGCGGTCGCCTCGAGCGTCGTCGTCGTGGCGCACCGGAACCCGGTCTACTCGACGATGGGCCTCGTGCTGACCCTCTTCGCGGTCGCCGTGCTCTTCGTCCTCCTCGGGGCGCCGTTTCTGGCCGCCCTGCAGATCCTGATCTACGCCGGGGCGATCGTCGTCCTCTTCCTCTTCGTCCTCATGCTCTTGAACATCACCCGCGAGGAGGAGGCGCCGCAGTCGGGCCAGCCGCTCCAGCGCTGGGCGGGGGTCCTGGGCGCCGCGATCTTCTGCGGCATGACCGGCATGCTCCTCTGGCGGAGCTACGGCGCGACGAGCCCGTCGCCGCTCACCGAGCAGCTGGTCTCCCTCAAGGGGCTCGCCGGCGAGCTCTTCACCGAGTACCTGCTGCCGTTCGAGATCGTCGGCCTCCTCCTCCTGGTGGCGGTCATCGCGGCCACGGTCATCGCCCGCCGGCCGGGCATCGAGGGTGAACCATGATCCCGGTCTCCTGGTACCTCCTCCTCTCGGCCCTCCTCTTCGCCATCGGCACCGCCGGGGCGCTTACGAGGCGCAACGGCATCAGCATCTTCCTCTCGATCGAGCTGATGCTGAACGCGGCGAACCTCGCCCTCGTCGCCTACTCGCGGCTGTGGAACGCGCGGACGGGCCAGATCGTCGTCTTCTTCGTCCTCGCCGTGGCGGCGGCGGAGGCGGCGGTGGGGCTCGCTCTCTTCATCGCCATCTACCGCCAGCGGCGGACCATCGACGTCAACCGGCTGAACCTGATGCGCTGGTAGGGGCCCCCTCGCAAATGAACTTGCTCTGGCTCATCCCGCTCCTGCCCTTCGCCGGCGCCGCCATCAATGGCGCGCTCGGGCGCCGGGCGCCCAAGAGCCTGGTAACCCTGGTCGGCCTGGGGGCGCCGCTCGCCTCGCTGGTCCTCGCCCTGACCTGCCTCTGGCAGTACTTAGGGGTGGCGCCGAAGCCGTTCGAGCAGGTGCTCTACGCCTGGACCTCGGGCGAGCTCAACATCGACTTCGCCTTCCTCCTCGATCCGCTGTCGGCGGTGATGCTGTTCGTCGTCACCTTCATCGGCTTCTGGATCCACGTCTACTCGGTGGGCTACATGGGCCACGAGGAGGGGTACCGGCGCTACTTCGCCTACTTGAACCTCTTCATGGGCTCCATGCTCCTCCTCATCCTGGGCAACAACTACCTGGTGATGTTCATGGGCTGGGAGGGGGTGGGGCTCTGCTCCTATCTCCTCATCGGCTTCTACTACGACCAGGAGGTCCCGCCCGCGGCGGGCAAGAAGGCGTTCATCGTCAACCGGATCGGCGACTTCGCCTTCCTGGTCGGCATGTTCGCCCTCTTCGCCAAGTTCGGGTCGCTCCGCTACCTCGATCTTTTCCCGCGGATCGCCGCCGACCCCTCGACCGCGCTGGCGCCCTACGGGTTGGGGATGTCGCTCGCCGCCTTCGTCGCCCTCTGCTTCTTCGTCGGCGCCATGGGCAAGAGCGCCCAGATCCCCCTCTACGTCTGGCTGCCGGACGCCATGGCCGGCCCGACCCCGGTCTCCGCCTTGATCCATGCCGCGACCATGGTCACCGCCGGGGTCTACATGGTGACGCGGACGAACGTGCTCTACCAGCTGGCGCCGGGGGTCTCCGGGTTCGTGGCGGTGATCGGCGCCGCCACCGCGCTCTTCGCCGCCACCATGGTGACCGCCGGCATCTTCATGGTGGCGCGCATGAGCCCCCTGTTCGAGCTGTCGGACACGGCGCTGTCGTTCGTGACCATCATCGGCGCCACGACGGCCTTGTTCATGGCGCTGCTGGGTCTCGTGCAGAACGACATCAAGCGGGTGGTCGCCTACTCGACGCTTTCACAGCTCGGTTACATGACGGTGGCCCTCGGCGTGTCCGCCTACTCGGTGGCCATCTTCCACCTGATGACCCACGCCTTCTTCAAGGCCCTGCTCTTTTTAGGTTCAGGCTCGGTCATCCACGCCATGGGCGGCGAGCAGGACATGCGGAAGATGGGGGGCTTGAAGAAGGCGCTGCCGATCACCTGGGCCACCTTCGTTATCGGCGCCCTGGCGATCGCCGGCTTCCCCGGCTTCTCCGGCTTCTTCAGCAAGGACGCGATCCTCGCCGCCGCCGCCGGAAGCGGCCACTGGGGCCTCTATGCCGTCGGTCTCCTGACCGCGCTCCTGACCGCCTTCTACATGTTCCGCGCCGTCTTCCTCACCTTCTACGGCGAGTTCCGGGGAACCGAGGAACAGCGTCACCACCTGCACGAGTCGCCGCCGTCGATGACCCTGCCGCTCGTCATCCTCGCGGTCGGCGCGGTGGCCTCGGGCTGGGTGGGGATCACCTTCATCCCGGGCTGGGACCGCTTCCAGCGCTTCCTCCTGCCGACGATCTACGACATCGCCGGACATAAGCAGGTCGAGCCCGAGATGGGCCGGGCGGGCGAGTACGGCCTCATGGGTCTCGCGATCGTCATCGCGGTGGGCGGCATCTATCTCGCCTGGCGGATCTTCGGCGGCAACCGCGGGGCCGAGCGCGGCGCCGCCTGGGAGGCGGGCCATCCGGGCGTCCAGCGGGTGCTGGCCAACAAGTACTGGGTGGACGAGGTCTATGACCGCTTCATCGTCCGCCCCCTTGCCTGGACCTCCCGGGTGATCCTCTGGAAGACCGTCGACAACATCGTGATCGACGGCGCGGTCAAGGCCGGCGCCTTCGCGACCGACGTCGCCGGCCACGCCGGACGGCTGACCACGACCGGCAACATCCGCAACTATGCCCTCTACTTCTTCCTCGGCATCCTGCTGCTCTTCTGGTGGATGACCCTCTCGTAGACGACACGATGAACGAATTCCTGGAGCTTGCCCTCGGCAACACCCTGACCCGCCTGGTCTTCTTCCCGGCGGCGGCCTGCCTGCCGCTCCTCTTCCTGCGGCGGGACGCGTTCAAGGCGATCAAGGGCTACACCTTCGTCGCCGCCCTGGCCGAGCTGGCGCTGGGCATCCTCTATGCCGCGGGCCATGCCGGAACCGCCGGGACCGCCTTCGCCAGCAGCCTCGCCGCCCATGCCGCCGGTGACGGCGTCTATCAATGGATTCCGGGTTACGGCATCCGCTACCAGCTGGCGGCGGACGGCATCTCGATGCCGCTCGTCCTCCTGACCGTGCTGCTCCTCCCGCTCGTCGTCCTCGGCTCCTTCCGCGGCATCGAGCGGCACTGGCGGGCCTTCGGGGCGTCGCTTCTTCTCCTCACGACCGGCCTCCTCGGGGCGCTCCTGGCCGCCGACCTCTTCCTCTTCTATGTCTTCTGGGAAGTGATGCTGGTCCCCATGTACATGCTGATCGGCATCTGGGGCGGCGAGCGGCGGATCTACGCGGCGGTCAAATTCTTCCTCTTCACCATGGCCGGCAGCCTGCTGATGCTGATCGCCATCCTCTGGATGGGCTTCACCTTCCACCGCCTGACCGGGGCCTGGAGCTTCGCCTACGCCGACCTCCTGCGGTTGAACCTCCCCCTCCACACGGAGATCCTGCTCTTCGCCGGCTTCGCGCTCACCTTCGCCATCAAGGTGCCGATGTTCCCCTTCCACACCTGGCTGCCCGACGCCCACGTCGAGGCGCCGACCGGGGGCTCGGTGATTTTGGCCGGCATCATGCTGAAGCTCGGCACCTACGGCTTCCTGCGGTTCGCCCTGCCCCTTTTCCCGCGCGCCTCGCTGGCGGCGCGGCCGCTCCTGGTAGGCCTCGCCTTGGCGGGCATCCTCTACGGGGCCCTCGTCGCCTGGGTGCAGGTCGACATGAAGAAGCTCGTCGCCTACTCCTCGATCGCCCACCTGGGGTTCGTCATGCTGGGCCTCCTCGCCGCCGATTCGATCGCCTGGCAGGGGGCGCTCCTCCAGATGATCAATCACGGTCTTTCGACCGGCGCCCTCTTCCTCCTCGTCGGTATGATCTACGACCGTCGGCATACGAAGCAGTTCGCGGAGCTCGGCGGGCTCGCCAAGGTGATGCCGGTCTTCGCCTTCTTCCTCGTCTTCTCGACTCTCGCCTCGGTGGGGCTGCCGCTCTTGAACGGCTTCGCCGGCGAGTTCTTGATCCTCGTCGGCAGCTACCGCGCCCTCGGCTGGCCGGCGGCGGTCGCCACCTTCGGGGTCGTCCTCGCCGCCATCTATCTCATGAAGATGCTGCAGCAGACGATCTGGGGGCCGATCACCAAGGATGCCAACCGGGGTCTCACCGACCTCTCGGCGCGCGAGGTCTGGACCCTCATCCCCCTCTGTGTCTTCATGCTCTGGATCGGGGTGGCGCCGAACGCCTTCCTGCAGCCGAGCCGGCCGGCGCTCAATAACCTCCTCGCCAGCTACAAGGCGCGGCTCGCCGAGACGCCGCCCGCGGTGCCGGCCGTGCGGCCGAGAAATGAGCAGTTGGCCTTAGCGCGGGAGGCCGGGCGATGAACCACGCCGACCTCGTCTCCGTGGCGCCGGAGCTGGTGCTCCTCCTGGGCGGCGTCCTCCTGCTCCTGATGGACGCCTTCGTCCCCGCGCTCCGCCGGGCGTTCACCGGCATCGGCCTCCTGGTGACCGCCGGGGCCGCGTACGCGGCGATCGAGACCCCCTACGGGCCGAGCTTCAACCGCCTCCTGGAGTCGACCCCCGCGACCCGGGCGCTGTCGCTCGTCGTCCTCCTCGCCACCTTCCTCTGCCTTCTCGCCTCCCAGGGCTACCTGCGGCGGGAGCGGATTCTCTCCGGCGAGTACCACGCGCTCCTCCTCTGGTGCGCGGTCGGGCTCCTCCTCATGCTGCGGGCGACCGAGCTGCTGACCGTCTTCCTGGCCCTGGAGACCCTCTCGCTCTGCCTCTACGCCTTGGCCGCCTACCACCGGCGGGTGGAGGTGGGGACCGAGGCGGCCATCAAGTACTTCTTGATGGGCGCCTTCGTCTCCGCTTTCGTGCTCTACGGCCTCGCCCTGGTCTACGGGGCGACCGGCAGCACCCGTTTCGCGGAGATCGCGAGCGCGCTCCAAGCCAAGGGGATGCCGGTGACGGCGAGCCTGGGGCTCCTTCTCCTGGTCGCCGGCTTCGGCTTCAAGATGAGCATCGTCCCCTTCCACGCCTGGGCGCCGGACACCTACCAGGGGGCGCCGTCGCCCTTCGTCGCCTTCCTCTCGGTTGCCCCCAAGGCATCGGCCGCCATGGTGCTCTTCCGCCTCCTCGAGGTGGTGACGGCCGGAGCGGGGGACCGCGCCGGCAAGTGGTCGCACGTGGTGGCGGTCCTGGCGGTGCTGTCGATGGTCGTCGGCAACCTGCTCGCCCTGGCCCAGCGCGACATCAAACGGATGCTCGCCTACTCCGGCATCGCCCACATGGGCTATCTCCTCCTCGCTCTGGTGGTGCTCGATCGCCAGTCGCTCACCCCGGTCATCGTCTACCTCCTGGCCTATGTGCTGATGAACGCCGGGGCCTTCGCCATCGTCGGCATGCTCTACTCGAAGCCGGGAGAGCAGCACGCGATCTCCGACCTCGCCGGCTGGGGTTACCGCTATCCGCT
>JAXDLD010000153.1:0-9224 GCA_034666805.1 Acidobacteriota bacterium | reverse complement strand
GGCCTTCTCGCCCGCGGCTATCTCGACCGGCCGGCGGTCACCGCCGAGCGCTTCGTGCCGCACCTCTTCACGGCGGACCCCGGCGCCCGGCTCTACCGGACGGGCGATCTTGGCCGGGTCCTGCCGGGAGGCGACCTCGAATTCCTCGGGCGCGCCGACCACCAGGTGAAGATCCGCGGCTACCGCATCGAGCTCGGAGAGATCGAGGCGGCCCTCGTCGAGCATCCGGCGGTCGCCGCGGCGGTCGTCGTGGTCCGCGAGGACCGGCCCGGGCAGAAGCGGCTGGTGGGCTATACCGCGACGGCTCCGGGAGCTCCAGAGGTGCCGGGGCACCCTCCCGCCCACCCCGCGGAAGCCGAGGAGCTGCGCGCCTTCCTGCGGCGACGCCTCCCCGAATACATGCTGCCGGGGGCCTTCGTCTCCTTGGCCGAGCTGCCGCTCACCCCCAACGGCAAGCTCGATCGTACCGCCCTCCCCCCGCCGGAAGGCCGGCCCGACCTGGGGGTCGAGTACGCGGTCCCGACCGACGAGATGGAACGGAGCGTCGCCGCGATCTGGCAGGAGGTCCTGGGGGTCGAGCGGGTCGGCCTCCATGACAATTTCTTCGACCTTGGGGGGCATTCGCTCCTCCTCCTTCAGATCCACGACCGCCTGCGCGAGCGTTTCGGGCTCGGCGCAGAAGCCGCGGGAGGCGCGGGGAGCCTGCCGATCGTCGACCTCTTCAAGTACCCCTCGGTCTCCGCCCTCGCAGGGCACCTGACCGCGGCGCTCTCGGGCATGGCCGCCAAGCCGCCGGACCCGATGCCACCCCCGGCGGCGAAGGCCAAGGAACGGGCGGCGCAGGGCCGGACGGCGGTCCGCCAGGAGCGTTTTTTGAAAGCGCGGAGGAAGCTCCATGAGTGAACCCGACGAGGCACCGGCGCACGGGATCGCCGTCATCGGCATGGCCGGCAGGTTCCCCGGGGCGGACAGCGCCGCGCGGTTCTGGGAGAACCTCAAAGCCGGCCGCGAGGCGATCACCTTCTGGAGCGCCGAAGAGCTGCGGGCGGCGGGGGTCGACCCCCGCCTCCTCGACGATCCGGCCTATGTGCGGGCGCGCGGGGTGATCGACGGGCCCGAGCAGTTCGACGCCGCCTTTTTCGGTTTCAATCCGCGCGAGGCGGAGATCATGGACCCGCAGCACCGGGTGCTCCTCGAATGCGCCTGGCAGGCGCTCGAGCACGCTGGTTACGACGCGGAGCGCTATCCCGGCCTGATCGGGGTCTACGCCGGATCGGGAGCCAACACCTACCTGCTGTTCAACCTCTATTCGAACCGCGAGCTGATCGAGGCGGTCGGCCTCTACCAGGCCATGCTGGCGAGCGAAGTCGACTTTCTCTCCACCCGGATCTCCTACAAGCTGAACCTCCGGGGCCCCAGCCTGACCGTGCAGACGGCCTGCTCGACCTCGCTGGTCGCGGTCCATCTCGCCGTCCAGAGCCTGTGGAACGGCGAGTGCGACATCGCCCTCGCGGGTGGCGTGCGGATCTCGGTGCCGCAGCGCTCGGGCTATCTCTACACCCCGGGCGGCATCCTCTCTCCGGATGGGCACTGCCGTCCGTTCGACGCGGCGGCGGGGGGAGCGGTCGACGGCGACGGGGCGGGGATCGTGGTCTTGAAGCGCCTGGCCGAGGCCCTGGCCGACGGCGATCACATCCATGCGGTGATCCTGGGGAGCGCGATCAACAATGACGGCGCGGTCAAGATCGGCTACACCGCGCCGAGCGCCAGGGGCCAGGCGGACGTCGTCGCCCTCGCCCAGGCTCTGGCCGAGGTCGCCCCCGAGACGATCAGCTACGTCGAGACGCACGGCACCGCGACGCCCTTGGGCGACCCGATCGAGATCTCGGCCCTGGCCCAGGTCTTCGGCGGTAGCGAGGAGAGCGCCGGGACGAGCTGCGCCCTGGGCTCGGTCAAGGGCAACATCGGTCACCTGGACGCGGCGGCGGGGGTGGCGGGGCTGATCAAGACGATCCTCGCCCTGGAGCACCGGCAGCTGCCCCCCAGCCTCCATTTCGAGCGGCCGAACCCGCGGCTCGATCTCGCGGCCACCCCGTTCTACGTCAACACCGAGCTCGCCGATTGGCCGGCGGGGGAGACCTCCCGGCGCGCCGGGGTGAGCTCCTTCGGCATCGGCGGCACCAACGCCCACGTGGTGCTCGAAGAGGCGCCGTCCCAGCCGCCGGGGGGACTCTCGCGGCCGCGCCAGCTCCTGCTGCTCTCGGCCGCCACCGCCTCGGCCCTGGAGACGGCGACGGAGAACCTGGCTCTCCACCTCCAGGGAGATCCGGAGACCGATCTGGCCGAAATCGCCGATACCGCTTTCACCCTGGCGGTGGGGCGGCGGGCGTTCCCGCAGCGCCGGATGGTCGTCGTCACGGATGCCGCCGACGCGGCGGGCGCGCTCGCCGCGCTCGACCCCAAAAGAGTGCTGTCGCGCCGCCAGGAGGGGGAGAACCAGCGGGTGGCGTTCCTCTTCCCGGGCCAGGGGTCGCAGTATCCGGGGATGGCCTCGGCGCTCTACGCCGCCGAACCCACCTTCCGGCGCGAGGTCGACCGCGCGGCCGATCTCCTCCGTCCCTATCTCAAGATCGACGGGATCGACGGCCTCGATATCCGGGAGGTGCTCGGGGCCGGCGAGCCGGGCGACCCGGGGACGGCGGCGGTTCGGTTGACTCAGACCGCCTTCGCCCAGCCGGCGCTCTTCGTCGTCGAATACGCCCTCGCCCGGCTGTGGATGGAGTGGGGGGTGCGGCCGGAGGCGATGCTCGGCCACAGCGTCGGCGAGCTCGTCGCCGCCTGCCTCGCTTCCGTGTTCACCCTGGAGGAGGCGCTCTCCCTGGTGGCGGCGCGAGGCCGCCTGATGCAGGAGATGGCCCCGGGGGTGATGCTTTCGGTGGCGCTCGGGGAGGGCGAGGTGCGGTCCCTCCTGAGCCTCGTTGGGCCGGGGCTGGAGATCGCGGCGGTCAACACCCCGACCCTCTCGGTCGTCTCGGGGCCGGAGGAGGCGATCGTCGAGCTCTCCCGGCGGCTGGCCGAACGGGGTGTCGAGAACCGGCGGCTCCATACCTCCCACGCCTTCCATTCGGCGAGCATGGATCCGGTCGTCGAGCGCTTCCGGGCCGAGGTCGCGCGGCTGCGGCCGCGAGCGCCGGAGGTCCCCATCCTCTCCAACCGGACCGGCACCTGGCTCACGCCGGAGGAGGCGACCGACCCCCGCTACTGGGCGGAGCACCTGCGCCATCCCGTCCTTTTCTCGGCGGGGCTGACGGAGCTTTTCGCCCGTCCCAGTCTCACCCTTCTGGAGGTCGGACCGGGCCGGACCCTCACCGCCCTCGCCCGGCGGCACCCGGGCCGGCCGCCGAGGCAGCGGGTGCTCCCGTCACTACCGACAGCCCAGGAGGCGGGGGGGGAGAACGAGTCGATCCTCCGGGCCCTGGGGCAGCTCTGGCTCGCCGGGGTGGAGGTGGACTGGAACGGCTTCTACGTCCACGAGCGGCGGCGGCGGGCCGTGCTGCCCACCTACCCCTTCGAGAGGAAGCGCTTCTGGGTGGAGCCGAAGGCCGAGGCTCCCGGACCGCGCTCTCTCGCCCTGGCAGGCTCGCTGGCGGTCGTCGAGGCCGCCGGAGAGCCGGGAGGTGGGATCGGCGGCGGGCACGACCGGCCCGACCTCACGACCGCCTACGTCGCCCCACGGAGCGCGACCGAAGAGCGGCTCGCCGCGATCTGGCGGGAGATCCTTGGAGTCGATGCGGTCGGCGTCCACGACGACTTTTTCGAGCTCGGCGGGCATTCTCTCCTCGGCACCCAGCTCGTATCACGGGTGCGCTCCGAGCTGCGGGTCGAGGTGCCGCTCGCCCGCCTCTTCGAGGCGGCGACGGTGGCCGATCTGGCGGCTCTGATCGAGGCAGGCCGCGAGGCGGAGCGCCTGCCGAGCGCTCCCCCGATATTGGAGCCCAGGGAGCCCAGGGAGCCCAGGGAACCAGACGAGCCGCCGCTCGTTCCCCGGGCTCGCTCGGCGTCGGCACCGCTCTCCTTCGCCCAGCAGCGGCTCTGGTTCCTCGACCGTCTCGCCCCCGGCTCGGTGGCCTACAACCTGCCGCGCGGTTTGAGGCTCGGCGGCGGCGTCGATCCCGCGGCGCTCGCCGCCAGCTTCAGCGAGATCGTGAGGCGTCACGAAAGCTTGCGCACGACGTTCGTCGAAGCCGAGGGTCGCCTCAGGCCGGTGCAGGTGGTGGCGCCGCCGGCCCCTCTACCCCTGCCCCTCGTCGACCTCGCCGGCCTGCCGCCGGCGGAGCGGGAGCGGGAGGGGTGGTACCTCGGCCGGCAGGAGTCCCGGCGGCTCTTCGACCTCGCGCGCGGGCCGCTCCTCCGCACCCTCCTCGTCCGCCTGGCGCCTGACGATCATCTGCTCTCGGTCGTAATGCACCACATCGTCGCCGACGGCTGGTCGATCGGGGTCTTCGTCGGCGAGATGGAAGCCGTCTACCCGGCCTTCCGCGCCGGCCTGCCCTCGCCTCTCCCCGAGCTGCCGATCCAGTACGCCGATTTCGCCCTCTGGCAGCGGGGTCGGCTCGAACGGGGGGCCTTCGACGGGCAGATCGACTACTGGCGGCGGCAGCTCGCCGCGGCGCCGGAGGCTCTGGATCTTCCCTACGACCGCCCCCACAATCTTCCAAAGCCGGCGGTCGAGAGCTTCAGGAACGGCCTCCTGCCCTTCGCCGTCCCGCCGGCCCTGGCGAGCGACCTCGGTGTCCTCGCCCGCCGGCACGGGGCCACTCTCGCCATGGCGCTCGTCGGCGGCTTCCAGGCTCTTCTCGGCCGTTACAGCGGGCAGGAGGACCTGGCGGTCGGAGTCGCCATCGCCGGCCGCAACCGTCGCGAGATCGAGGGCCTGATCGGCTTCTTCGTCAATACCCTGGTCTTCCGCGCCGACCTCTCCGGCAGGTCGGGCGCGCCGGAGACCGCTGAGGCATTGGGCTTCGGCGGCCTGCTCGACCGGACCCGGCGGGTCGCTCTCGGGGCGTACGCCCACCAGGACCTGCCGTTCGACAAGCTGGTCGAGGTGCTGCAGCCCGCCCGGTCGCTCAGCCGCCACCCTTTCTTCCAGGTGATGTTCGGCTTCGAGACCCTGCGCCGCCAGACTCTCGAAATGCCGGGCTTGACCCTCTCCAACCTGGAAGAGGAGAGGGTCGATACCGGGGCCGCCAAGTTCGACCTGACGCTGTCGATGACGGAGGGCCCCGGGGAGCTCGCCGGCCTCTTCGAGTACAACGCCGAGCTCTTCGACCCCGCGACGATCGCGCGCCTGCGCCGGCATTTCGAGAACCTCCTGCGCTCAGCCGTCCGGCGGCCGGAGACCTCGCTCGGCGATCTGCCGCTCCTCGACCCGGAGGAACGCCGGCAGCTGGTCGAGGACTGGAACGCCACCGCCTCCCCCTACCCGGCGGACGCGAGCCTCGGGGAGGTGTTCGAGGCCGAGGCCCGCCGCGCTCCGGATGCGCCGGCGGTCGTCTACGAGGGCGCCGTCCTCACCTACGGCGAGCTCGACCGGCGCGCCGAACGCCTGGCCCTCGACCTGCGGCGCCTCGGGGTGGGCCGGGAGGACCTGGTGGGGCTCTGTCTCGCGCGCTCCCTGGGCCTCGTCGTGGGGATGCTGGGGGTGCTGAAGGCGGGGGGCGCCTATGTTCCGCTGGATCCGGGCTATCCGCCGGAGCGGCTCGGCTTCATGCTGGAGGACACCGGCCTCCGGGTGCTGGTGGCGGAGGAAAGCACCCTCGGGAGCCTGCCGCCGCACCGGGCCGAGGTGATGCTCCTGGATGGCGACCGGCGGCGCGAAACGCCCGCAGGCGCCGGCCGGCAGAGTCCCCTGGAGCCTCTGGGCGGTGTGGGCCTGGCGTACGTCATGTACACCTCCGGCTCGACCGGCCGGCCGAAAGGGGTGGCGGTGACCCACCGCGGCATCCTCCGGCTGGTGCGCGAGCCCGGCTATCTCGACTTCGGACCGCATCAGGTCCTGCTGCAGCTGGCGCCGGTCTCCTTCGACGCTTCGACGGCCGAGATCTGGGGTGCCCTACTGAACGGCGGCTGCCTGGTGCTGCCTCCCGCGGGTCCGCTGTCGCTCTCCGCGATCGGCGACGCCATCGACCGCCATGGGATCACCTCGCTCTTCCTCACCACCGGGCTCTTCCACCTGATGGTCGACCACCAGCTCGAGCGCCTGCGGCCCGTCGGCTGCCTGCTCGCCGGCGGCGACGTCCTCTCTCCCCAGCGGGTGGAGCGGGTCCTTGCCGAGCTGCCGGACACCCGGATGGTCGTCTGCTACGGCCCCACCGAGAACACCACGTTCACCTCCTGCCAGGAGCTCCTCCGGCCGGGGGACGCGGGGACCTCGGTGCCGCTCGGCCAGCCCATCGCCAACACCCGGGTCTACGTGCTCGACCGCGGCGGGCAGCCGGTTCCCGCGGGGATTCCCGGCGAGCTGTACGCCGGTGGGGAGGGCCTCGCGCGCGGCTATCTGGGCCGGCCGGAGCTGACCGCCGAGCGGTTCGTTCCCGATCCCTTCGGAGCCGGCTCTACCGCTGGCGGCCGGCTCTACCGGACGGGCGATCTCGTGCGCTATCGGAGCGGTGGGCCGGTCGGCCCCGGTGGCCGGCTGGAGTTCCTGGGCCGCTTCGACAACCAGGTGAAGCTCCGCGGCTTCCGGATCGAACCGGGCGAGATCGAGGCCCGGCTCGCCGAGCACCCCGCGGTTGGGGACAGCGTCGTCGCGATCCGCGAAGACCCGCCGGGGAACCGCTTCCTCGTCGCCTACGTGGTGCCGGCGGCGATCGGCCCGCTCGGCTCTGGCGAGCCGGTCGAGCCGGTCGGTCCGGACGCCCTCAAGGCCTACCTGGGCACGAAGCTCCCCGACTACATGGTGCCGGCGGTGTTCGTCTTCCTGGAAGCCCTCCCCCTGACGCCCAACGCCAAGGTCGATCGCCGCCGCCTGCCCGATCCGCGGCTCGGCGCGCCGGCCGATGCCGGTCTCCATCTCGCGCCGCGCACCCGGACCGAGCGGGCCCTCGCGGGGATCTGGACGGAGCTCCTGGGGATCGAGCGGGTCGGCGCAACGGACGACTTCTTCGCCCTCGGCGGGCACTCGCTCCTCGCCACGGCGGCGGTATCTCGAATTCGGGCGGAGCTCGAAGTCGAGCTGCCGCTCCGCGCCTTCTTCGAATCGCCGCGGCTCGCGGAGCTCGCGACGCGGATCGAGTCCCTGGCCGGCGCCGAATTCGCGCCGCCCCCCGCGCCGCCGATCGTCGCCGTGCCCAGGGACGAGCCGCCGGCGCTCTCCTTCGCCCAGGAGCGGCTCTGGTTCCTCGACCGTCTGGATCGCGCGCCCCTCTACAACGAGACCGCCGCCTTCCGCCTGCGTGGGCAGCTCGACGTCCCGGCCCTCTCCTGGGCCTTCTCGGCGATCGTCGCCCGCCACGAGATCCTCCGCACCTCGTTTCGAGAGGTGGCGGGCAGGATGGTCCAGTGGATCTCGGACGACACGGAGTTCCAGTTGCCGCTGGTCGATCTCTCCGCTCTATCCGGGAACGAGGGGGAGGTCGAGCGTCTTGAAAGAGAGCAGGCCAGGCGTCCTTTCAACCTGGCTCGGGGCCCTCTCCGCCGTGGGCTGATCGCTCGCCTGGCGGCAGGGGATCATGTCGTGCTCCTCTCTTTGCACCACATCGTCTCCGACGCCTGGTCGACGGAGATCTTCGTTCGGGAGCTCTCCGCCCTCTATCCGGCCGCTCTGGCGGGTCGACCGTCCTGGCAGGCGACATTGCCGCCGCTGCCGAGCCAATATGCCGATTTCGCGGTCTGGCAGCGGCGGTGGTTAGAGGGGGAGGTCCTGGAGCGGCAGCTCTCCTACTGGCGACAGCGGCTCGCCGGCGCCCCCATTCTCGAGCTGGCCGGCGACCACCCGCGTCCCCTGGAGCGCACCGCGAGCGGAGCTCAGGTGACCTTCGCGCTCGCTCCGGAGCTGACGACGGGGGTAGAGGCCCGGAGCCGACAGTACGGGGCGAGCCCGTTCATGGTGCTCCTGGCCGCCTTTCAGGCGCTCCTCTGGCGCTACACCGGCGAGGAGGACTCGCTCGTCGGATCGCCCATCGCCAACCGCACCCACAGAGAGACCGAGGGGCTGATCGGCTTTTTCGTCAACCTGCTGGCGCTCCGTACCGACCTCGCGGGCGATCCCGGGTTCGGCGAGCTGGTGGCGCGGGTTCGGGAGACGGCCCTCGAAGCCTATGCGCACCAGGACCTGCCGTTCGAGAAGCTCGTCGCGGAGCTCGCGACGGACCGCAGCCTGCGCGGCAACCCGCTCTTCCAGATCGCCTCCCATCTCGTCAGCCTGCCCGCCACCGGTCTCACTCTGCCCGGGCTGGAGCTCGAGCCGTTCCCGTCCTCTCGATTCGCCAAGCTCGACTTGAACCTGATGTGGCTGGAGGAGCGCGGCAGGCTCAGCGGGATGCTCGAATACGACAGCGAGATCTTCGCAGAGCCGACGATCCGGCGCCTGCTCGGCCACCTGACGCGCCTGCTCGGGGGAGCGCTGGCCGACCCGTCGACGCCGCTCTCGGCCCTGCCGCTCCTCACTCCGGCCGAGGAGATCCAGCTCACTTCAGAGTGGAACGCGACCGACGCCGTCTACCCGGCGGCGGCGAGCTTGCGGGAGCTGTTCGAGGAGCAGGTCCGCCGCGCTCCGGAGAGGACGGCCCTCGTCTCCGGCGGGGCGGAGCTGACCTACGGCGAGCTCGATCGCCGCGCCGGCCGCCTGGCGCTCCATCTGCGGCGGCTCGGGGTGGGGCCGGAGAGCCTGGTGGGGCTCTCTGTGGGGCGCTCGCTCGAGCTGATCGTGGGAATGCTCGGCATCGTCAAGGCCGGGGGCGCCTACGTCCCGCTCGACACCAGCTATCCGCCGGAGCGGCTCGCCTTCCTGCTCGCGGACACCGGCCTGCGGGTCTTGGTGGGACGGCAGGACGCCTTGGCGGCCCTGCCTCCGCACACGGCCGAGGTGGTGCTCCTCGCCGGCGACGGGGGGCTGCCTCCGAGCTCTCCCAGCGCGACGCTGCCGAGGACCGCCGGGGGGGACAGCCTGGCCTATGTGATGTACACCTCGGGCTCGACCGGCCGGCCGAAGGGGGTGGCCGTGA
>JAXDLD010000152.1:0-3821 GCA_034666805.1 Acidobacteriota bacterium | reverse complement strand
GGGCTTCGTCGGCAAGTACCTCGTCTTCCTGAACGCGGTGGGCGATGGCCTGGTCGGTCTGGCGGTGGTCGGCGTGCTCGCCAGCCTCGTCGGCGTCTTCTACTACCTGCGGGTCGTCTACTACCTCTACATGAAGACCGAGGTGCATCAGCCCGAGGGTCTCCTCCTGGACGGCTGGGGCCGGGCCGCCGCGGTGCTCGCCGCGGGCGGCACCCTGGCGCTCGGGATCTGGCCGGCGCGCATCCTCACCTGGCTGCTCGCGGCCTCCCCCTTCCGCTGAGGAACGTCCATTCCGCCGCCCGCCATGCCCGAGCTGCCCGAGCACGAAGAGGTCGTCTCCCCGCTCACCTTAAACCGGCTCTCCTTCTACCTGCGCTGTCTGCGCCACCTCCAGGAGCAGGGGATGGCGCGCATCTCGTCTCAGGAGCTGGCGCGCCGCTATCACCTCTCGGCCACCCAGATCCGCAAGGATCTCGCGCAGTTCGGCGAGTTCGGTATCCGCGGGGTCGGCTACGAGGTGGACCTCCTGGCCGAGCACTTGAACTCGCTCCTCGGGCTCGACCGCCGGCACGCGCTCTTGATCGTCGGCATGGGGAACCTGGGCTGCGCTCTGGCACGCTACCTGGGATTCAACTACGGCTCCTTCCAGGTCGTGGCCGGGGTCGACAACGATCCCAAGGTGGTCGGGAGGAAGATCGGCGACTTCATCGTCCGCCACACCGACGAGCTACCGCAGGTGGTCGTCGAGTCGGGGGCGGAGATCGGGGTCCTCGCCGTCCCCGCCGAGGCGGCGCAGCAGAACTACGATGCTTTAGCCGACGCCGGCATCCGCGGCATCCTCAACTTCGCCCCCGTGCGGGTGAAGCGGCGGCCGGAGGTGCCCTTGAAGAACGTGGATTTGCGGATCAATCTGGAGGAGCTGGCGTTTTTCCTGCGGGAGCCGAAATGATCCGGCTAAGCAGCGCCCTCGCGGGCGGTTGAGAAAACAACGTCCACGTGCATCCCCGCGCGGGCGAGCATTTCTACTAAGGTATCGATGCTAAAGAGATCGATCCTCCCGCGGACGAGGTTGCTGATCCGCGGCTGGGTGACGCCGAAGAGCTTGGCCGCTTCCGCCTGTGTGAGGCTGCGATCTTCGATGAGCTTGCGCACGGCGATCATGAGAGTCGAGCGGATCCGCAGGTGCTCGGCTTCCACCTCGCCGAAGCCTAGATCCCGGAATACGTTCCCGCTCGATGGAGTGATCTTCGTGTCCATGGAAGCTACCTCCGGTGTGGCCGGCTCGTTCCCGGCCGGTTTCTCAAGACGTCCCGATACCTCTCTCGCGCAAGCTCGAGATCCCGCCGAGCAGTCTGCTGGGTCTTTTTCTGAAAGGCGTGAAGGACATAGATTCCTTCTACAAATTTCGCCACATAGAAGACCCGGTGCTCCCCGCCAGTGTGGATCCGCAACTCTTGGACCCCAGGCCCTACGCTGGACATGGGCTTCCAGTCATCCGGCTCGAGTCCTTGCTGAACCAGGTGCAGCTCATGGCCGGCAAGGCTTCTGGCATCTTCTGGGAAGGCTCTCAGGTCTTGAAGGGCGGAGCCTACCCAGAAGAGCTTCTTCATGGCCGAGAGGTATTATACAATTTTTTGTATGGGGAGCCAACTGGCTCACAGTGCAACTTCGCCCCGCGGCTGAAGCGGCGGCCGAGGGTGGATCAACCTGGAGGAGCTTGCTTTCTTCCTGCGGAGGTAGGGGTGGCAAGGCAGACGGTTGCCGCTTATCAGAGCCGGGTTGACGGGCGAGTATGACTCGGTCATACTTTTCACCATGAAAGTCGCGATCTCAATGCCAGACCCCACGTTCAAGGCAGCGGAGCGAGTCTCCAAGCGCCTCGGGATGTCGCGCAGCCAGCTTTATTCACGGGCCGTCGAAGCTTTCGTGAAGAACCATCGCGGAGTTGAGATACGGGAGGCCCTGGAGGCGGTGTATGGCTCGGATCCCGCCACCGTCGACCCGGTGATCGACCACCTGCAGGCCGAGGCGCTGCGCGAGGAGTGGTAGCACGCCGCGGTGAAATCTGGTGGGCCGCTCTCGGGCGCCCCGAGGGCTCCGAGCCGGGCTACCGTCGTCCCGTCGTCATCCTCCAGATCGACGACTTCAACGAGGGCCCCATCAACACTGTGGTGGTCGCGACCCTCACCTCCAATACCCGCCTCGCTCAGGCACCCGGAAATGTGCTCTGCCGCACGCGGGATACCGGCCTGACGAAACCCTCCGTGGTGAACGTCTCTCAGGTGGCGACGATCGACAAAAAGCGTCTCCTGGAACGGGTGGGGACCCTTCCTACTCGCCTCCTGGCGGAAGTCGAGAGCGGCCTTCGGCTCGTCTTGGGGCTGTAGCTATACCTGGGGCTGGCGCCCCAGGCTACCCACCTTTGCCCCTTCGGGGCACACCTGCACCCGCCCCTCAGTACGGATCGGCGCTGATCACCCCGTTCGTGACGCTCCGCAGGTAGTAGCCGGTGGTGGGCCGGTTCCGCAGGTCGAACGTGCCACCGGACGGGACCTTCCAGATCTTGAAGTTCGAGAAGGTGAGCGGCGTCTTCGCCTTGCAGACCTCCGGCTGGTGATCGCCGAGCACGAAGTAGGCCGGACCGTCGCCCACGACGGTGGCCCTGCCGTTCCGGTCCACCTCGACCGAGGTCCCCTCGTTGACGGCGATGGCCAGGGCGCTCGCGGTCTTGCCGTCCTGGATCTGGCGGGCCACGAAGGCCAGGGTCCGGCCCATGCGGTCGCGAGTCACCAGGTGGGTGTCGGTGATCGTGTTCGCCAGGTTCGCCCAGTGGAAGAAGTCGTAGGTGAAGGTGACCCTGCGGTCGTAGGGATTGGCCAGGGCATCGCTCGACAGGACACTTCCGGAGCAGCCGTCGTAGGTGAAGTCCCCCTGGATCGCGAGGCCGGCGCTCGTGCCGCCGATGCCGCCGCCCCGGGCGTAGACCGACTCGACCGCGGTCTCGACCTTCGTGCCCTTGAAGAAGCGGACGTAGTCGCACTGGTCGCCGCCGGCGAAGAAGACCACCTCCGCGTTCCGGACCGTCGTCTCGACGGCGGCGGTGTTGGAGTCCGCGGCGCTGGTGATCACGAGGGTCTCGACCGAGTCGACCCCGTTCATGGCGTAGATGTAGCTGTTGTAGCCGTCCGCCCCCGACGAGCGCAGGATGACGACGTCGACCTTGGTCGAGCAGCTCGTGCAGCCGCGGACCTGGTCGATCATCCACTGGAGCCCGGCGTCGACGTCGGTCCCCCCACCGCCGAAATCGTGGGCCGGCCCGGTGAGCGAGACGACGACGTCCGCCGGGTTGCCCGTCAAGTAACGGGTGACCTTGGCCTGGACGGGAGACGCGAGGACCGCGCCAGAGAGGAGCAGGGACAGGACCGCCTTGTGCATCGCCGACCTCCTTCAAGAGTGGAGGTCCAGGTGGAGCCCCCTACAAGGAGAGTGCATGCCGCCGCCGCATGCGTGCCCGCCCTCCATGCATGCTGCTGTACCATTTTTTAAGCTTATTGTAAGGAATCTGCAAGGGACGGCGGATCGAAGGTTTTACATGAGGTAATCTCACTGACCTCCAGTGAACGCCTCGACCCGCCCCTCCCGCCCATCGCTCAAGATCCGGCTTGCCCTGCTGGCCGCGGCGCTCTCCCTCGCCGCCTGCCGGGAGCTGCCGCGGGTGCCCCCCGGTGTCCTGTTCGATCCGCAGATGGGGCCGGCCGAAGAGACCTACTTCCGGCAGAGCTTCGAGAAGCGGCCGGCCAGCATCCGCCTCGGACCGGGCT
>JAXDLD010000151.1:0-10605 GCA_034666805.1 Acidobacteriota bacterium | reverse complement strand
ACCGTCGGCGATGGCCCGCGGGTCGTAGGGGTCGACCAGGATGGCGGCGCCTCCCGCCACCTCCGGAGAGCAGCCGGTCGTCGTCGTCACCACCGGGCAGCCGCAGGCCATGGCTTCCGCCACCGGGATGCCGAACCCTTCGTAGAGCGAGGGGAGGACGAAGAGGTCGGCCCGCGAGTAGAGCGCCGGCAGGTCCTCGTCGGGGAGGAAGCCGGGGAAGTGGACCGACCCGTCGAGGCCGAGCTCCTCGACCTGCGCCAGGTCGCCGTCGAAGCGCCAGCGCTTGAAGCCGACGGCCACGAGCTGCTGCGGGATGCGGTCGCGAAGGAGGGCGTAGGCGCGCAGCAGGTTGCTGAAGTTCTTGAGCGGGTTCAAGCCTCCCACGAAGAGCAGGTAGCGCTCGGGGAGCCCGTAGCGCAGCCGTACCTCCTCGGCCTCCGCGCGCGGCACCGGTCGGAAGCGGGCGTGCTGGGCGCAGGGGATGGCGTGCACCTTGGCGGGATCGGCGCCGACCAGGCGCACGGTGTCGACCGCCGCGGTCTGGGTGAGGACGAGGACCGCCGCCGCGCGCCGGCAGTACCAGGGCATCATCACCTGGTTGTACAGCCGGTTCGTCCACGGGAAGACCTCGGCCACCGCGAGCTGCTCGGCGCCGTGGAGGGCGAAGGCGGTGGGGCAGGGGGCGACCAGGGGGACCGAGAGCTTGGGCTGGAAGATGAGGTCGAGCCCCTGCTGGCGGGCGTAGCGCGGCACCTGCACCTGGTCCCAGTAGAGCTTCGAGCGCCCCGGGAGCAGCACCTCGCGGACCCTCGGGTGGTTCGCGAAGCCGCCCAGGAGCGCCGGGTCGCGGTAGAGGAGGTGGTACTCGTCGCCGCTCTCGATGGCGAGGAGCGCCGCGAGAAGATGGCGGGTGTAGACGACGATGCCACCCTTCTCTCCCAGGTGGCGGAGCATGATGCCGATTTTCAGAGTAAATCCCTTCGCGGCGGAAAGAGAGCGGCGCCGTCCTCTGGAGCGCAGCAATCTCTATACCACCCTCGGTACCCTGCGGACCGGCGTATGCGCCGATCGGTCCAGTAGAATCCCTGGCCATGTCTCAACCCTGGCGCCCGTGCCTCCTTCCCGCCCTCTGGACCACCCTCCTGCTGGGCGCCGCCTGCCACTCCAGCGCTCCGGCCCCACCCACCGCGCGCCGAGCCGCGCCGCCCGTCGAGCTCCCCGCCCGCTATGACGAGGGCCGCTGGTACGTGACGCCGGTCACCGCCAAGGGGGAGAAGCTCCTCTTCTATACCGACTCGGGCGGCGGAGCGAACATGCTCTTCGCTCCGGTGGCGGAGCGCCTGGGGCTCATGCGGGAGACGGTCGAGATGGACGGGGAGAAGGGGGAGGTCGTGGCCTTCCCGGCCCTGGACCCCGGCGCGGCGATCCCCCTCCCCGCGCCGGCGGGCCCGGCCGGCGGCAAGCTCCTCGTCGTCCCCTACGAGGGGGAGGCCCGGATGATGTTCCCGCCCGCCGCGGACGGCCTGCCCCGCGCCTCCGGGTTCCTCGGCCAGTGGTGGTTCGCGGATCGGGTCTGGACCTTCGACTACCCCGGGCGCCACCTCCTCCACCGCTCTCCCGGGGACCTGCCGCCCCACGCTCCCGAACACCAGGCGCCGCTCGGGTTCCAGACCGGCGCGGACGTCCGGCTCACCTCGCAGTTCGCCCGCCTCCAGGCGGAGATCGACGGCGAGACCCTGGACTTCCTCTTCGACACCGGGGCGACCACCATCCTCACCGACACCGCCCTGACGATCCTGGGGGACGGGCGGCCGGCCGAGCGCGCGGCGAGCTTCATCACCGCCTCGTCCTTCGGACGCTGGCACGAGAAGCACCCCGGCTGGCGGGTGATCGAGAAGGCCGAGAAGGGCTCGGGCGAGGCGATGATCGAGGTCCCCGCGGTCCAGGTCGGCGGCTTTCGGGTCGGCCCGGTCTGGTTCACCCGCCGCCCGGACCCCAACTTCCACGTCCGCATGTTCCAGTGGATGGACCGCCCCCCCGAGGGTGCCCTGGGCGGCTCGGCCCTCCGCTACCTGCGGGTCACGGTCGACTACCCCGGGGCCGTCGCCGTCTTCGAGCAACCGTAGATCGATCCTCCCGGAGCGGCCTACAATCGTAGCCTCAGAAAGGAGGACCCATGTCCACCGCACCGGAACCGTTCATCGCGCTGCCTTCCGAGGAGGAGGTCCGGGCGCAGATGCCCCCCGGGGTCAAGAACCCCTACGACTTCGGCTTCATCTCCAGCATGTCGCGCCTGCTCTCCGCCCACCCCCGCATCGGCAAGGCGATGCGCGCCGCCTTCTACGAGATCATGTTCGCGCCCGGGGCCATGAGCCGCCCCGAGCGCGAGATGGTCGCGGCGGTCGCCTCCGCCGCGCAGGACTGCGAGTTCTGACGGGAATCTCACGCGGAGTTTCTGCGTGTCGAGAATGGAGACCCGAAGCTGGTCGAGGCGATCAAGGAGCGCCGCTGGCGGGAGCTGCCGGAGCTCAGCGACCGCGAGCGCGCCCTCTGCACGGTGGCCGAGAAGCTGACCCTGACCCCGCGGGAGATGACCGCCGCCGACTGGCAGCCGCTGCGCGACCTCGGCTTCGACCAGGAGGGCCTCCTCGAGGTGGCCCACCTGATCGCCATCTTCAACTACTTCCCGCGCATGGCGGACGGCTTCGGCCTGAAGCCCGAAGAGCAATTCCGCGAAGCCGCGCGAACGGGGGTGCCGCTCCGGCGTCCGTCCTGAGTTATAATGCTATCTCAGCATTCGATTGGAGGACGGAAACAATGAGACGTAGCGGGCTGCTCGCCCTATGGGCGCTCCTGGTCCCTCTGGCTCCGCTGGCGGCGGTGGCATCGGTTGACGCGTACGTGCCCCTGGCGCCCAACCTGCCGCTCGGCGCCGCCACCTACCGGACGGTGCTGATCGCCACCAATACCAGCGGCGGCAACTCCGCCGTGCTCGGCGTCACCTTCCTCGCCAACGCCACCGACGGCACCGCGGTCCAACGCTCGCCGTCCAATTTCACCCTCCCCGCCGGTTCGACGCTGCGCCTCTACGACGCGGTGCCGGCCGGCGCCAAGGGCATGCTCGGGCTCTCCGGACCGCCGGAGATCGTCGTCAGTGCCCGCGTCGAGGCGGTGGCCGCCAACGGCAACCTCCTGGCGAGCGCCCAGGTCCCCGTCCTTTCGGGAGCCGGTGCCGTGGCCGGGGGCCAGCACGTCCAGCTCGTCGGCCTGGAGCAGTCCGCCGCCGGACCGGGCACCGACTTCGGGCTCGTCAACCTGGGGAGCGCCACTGCTCGCTGCACGGTGCAGGGTTTCCGCGCCGACGGGAGCCGGATCGCCAACCCGGTCAGCCTGTCGCTCTTCCCGCTCTCGGACAACCTCTTCACGAGCGCCCTGCCCCGGCTGGGCGAGACGGCGATCAAGGACAGCCGCTTCGACGTCACCTGCGACCAGCCCTTCGCGACCTACGCCCTGGTCTACCGCTCGGGCGGTCCCGAGACGGTGGCCGTGGGACCGGCGGCGCGGCTGGACGGCGACCTCGTCCCCGACGTCCTCGTTCCGGACGACGGCAGCTTCCGTTTCAATCTCCCCGGGCAGTTCGCGGACGGCACGACCTACGCCGCCTACGACCTGCCGCTCGGGGCCGGAGTGCGGTACGGCAGCGCCCATGTCGAGTTCGATCTCTACATCGACCGCTGGCACAAGCTCTTCCCGGGGAACCCCAACTACGCCACGGTGGCGAGCTTTCGGCGTTCGGCCAACAAGCGTCCGGACCGCGTTCTCTACTGGGGGCTGATCTTCAAGGGGAGCGGCGACTTCCGGACCTTGATCGACCTCGGCCTCGCGCCGGGGGCGTCCGGCGTCGACGGCACCACCCTGAAGAGCGGCAAGGGTCCCTGGCAGGAGCGCAGCGACTATCACGTGGTCATGGACTACGACGCCGTGGGCGGCAACATGCTCTTCCAGGCCTACCAGGGCGGCAACCTGGTGCAGCAGATGACGGGGTCGATCAACAACTCCGACATCGCCAATCTCCCCGACCAGCTGGTCCGGATCGATTTCAGCGCCCCCGGCGTCGGCGACGGCGCCTACTTCCCGACCGCCGGCTGGAAGTACTCGAACCTCGCCGTCCGGCTCATCCCGCGGAAGAACTGACCGGAGGTCCCCAAGAGATGCGACATCGACTCCTCTCCGTGCTCCTCCTCGCCGCGGCGCTCGCCGCCCCGCTCCGCGCGGGCGACCTTCTCCTCCCGCTCGCCGGCGGCAGCGCGCCCGACGGCACCACCTACGTGACCCGCGTCTGGATCACCAACACGGGAGCGTCCGCCCGGCGCCTGACCTCCTCCTTCATCGCCCCGGGCGCCGACGGCACCCGGGCCGCTGCCGGCGGCTCGATCGCCGTCCCGGCCGGAGCCACGGTGCTGGCCACGGGTCTCGCGCCCGCCGGCCAGAGCGGGATGCTCCTCGTGAGCGGCGCTCCGCAGCTCCTCCTCAGCACCCGGCTGGAGGCCGTCGGCCGGGACGGCGCTCTCCGCGCCGCCGCCGCCGGTCCGGTGGTGGGCGGGCACCAGCTCGCCGCCGGCCGCGCCACGCTCCATCTCCACGGCCTCAGCCAGAAGCAGGCCGGCCTGACCACGGACCTCCACCTGATCAACGCCTCCCGGCAGCCCACCCAGTGCGCGCTCGACGCCTTCCGCTTCGACGGCAGCCGGATCGCGCCCACCGTGAGCCTCACTCTCCTCCCGCTGTCGCTGCGGGTCTTCGAGAAGGCGCTGGCAACCCTGGGGGCCGCCGACATCGACGAGGCCCGCTTCACGGTCTCCTGCGATCAGGCCTTCTACGCCTACGCCCGGGTCTACAAGCCCGGCGGCGGCGAGCTCAACCTGATGACGCCCATGCCGGCCTTAGGCCACGGGGTGACCGCCGCCGCTGCGCGGCCCTGAGGGGCTTTCAATCTCTTCCGGCCTGCTTCGCCTCCGCGCCAGTCCTATACAATCGCGGCGGCAAGGAGGTAGATGATGAAGCTCCTCGAGGAAATCCGGCTCGCCAATCTGCTCTCGTATGGGCCGGCGGGGGTTCGTCTGAAGTTGGAGCCTCTGAACGTCTTCATCGGCCCGAATGCCTCCGGCAAGTCGAACTTGATCGCGGCTCTCGCTTTGCTGGCCGCCGCCCCGAGCGACCTCTCACGGTTCTTCTGGACCGAAGGAGGGCTCCGCGAATGGATCTGGAAAGGACCGAAGTCGCAGAATTCAGCAGAGCTGGAGGTGGCCTTTTCGGATTCAAACCTGCTCTATCAGCTCCGCTTCGCTGTCGTCGACGGACCGCGTCTTCATCTGCAGAAAGAAATCTTGCGGACCAAATTTCCACGCCCAGGCGAAGAGCCCTATTTCTTCTATGCTCTAGAGGGGAGCCGGGCCACTCTCAGGGCGCTGCCCTCTCCAGATCGCGAGATGGACAGAGAAGAGCGTCAACTCGGCGGATCGGACTTGAGCCTGGACCAGTCGATCCTCTCGCAAGTCAAAGATCCGAAGCTATACCCGGAGCTTACCTTCGTAGGCCGGAGTTTTGCTCAAATGCGTTTCTTCCGGGAGTGGGACCTCGGCCGGAACGGAGCTCTGCGGAAGCCGCAACCGGCCGATCTGCCCTCCGACTTCCTGCTCGAGGATGCGAGCAATCTCGGCCTCGTGCTCAATCAGATCGAAACTCATCATCCTGACATCAAGAAGGTCATTCTCCAACGCTTGAAGCTGCTCTATGAGCGCGTAGAGGATTTCAAGGTCAACGTTCAGGGCGGAGCCGTGCAAATCTTCTTTCACGAGGCGGGGCTCAACAGGCCGGTACCCGCAAGCCGGCTCTCCGACGGTACGCTTCGTTACCTGTGTCTGCTGTCCATTCTATGCCATCCTTCGCCGCCTCCTCTGATTTGCATCGAGGAGCCGGAGCTCGGGCTCCACCCTGATGCGATTTCTGATCTCGCGGCTCTCTTAGTCGACGCCGGGGGGCAAACCCAGCTCGTCGTAACCACCCACTCCGATGCCCTGGTCTCGGCTCTGTCCGAGACGCCAGAAGCGATCGTCGTCTGCGAGCAGGAAGAGGGTGCGACTACGCTGAACCGTATGCAACCTGGCAAGCTTGCCGAGTGGCTGGAGCAGTACCGATTGGGCGATCTCTGGCGGATGGGTCAGATTGGCGGAAACCGTTGGTGAGAGAGGTCTGGATCTACGTCGAAGGCGGTGGAGACGGCAAAGAGAGCAAGGCCATGATCCGCAAGGGATTCAGCCAGTTTTTCGGCGAGCGAAGGGTCCGCGTGGTCGCCTGCGGCTCGCGCAACCAAACCTTCAAGGATTTCGCGCTCGCGCTGAAGAGCAATCCCACGGCGGTCAACCTCTTGCTGGTGGATTCTGAGGAGGCAGTATCAGCCGGCCCCTGGCACCACCTGTGGAACCGTGATCGCTGGGAAAAGCCGTCCGTGACCACGGACGAGCACTGCCATCTCATGGTCCAAACGGTCGAGTCCTGGCTGGTGGCCGATCCAGTCACCCTCGCCTTTTTCTACGGCCCGGGCTTTCTCCGCAATTCGCTGCCCGCCCATATCGACATCGAGGCTGTCCCGAAGACCGACGTCATGAAGGCTCTCGACCGCGCGACCTCGCCCACTCAGAAGGGGAAGTACAAGAAGATCGCCCACTGCTCGGCACTCCTGGCCCGACTCGACCGGGAGCAGGTCCGGCGTCGGGCAAAGCACTGCGATCGATTGTTGAAGTTCCTCGAACAGCATCTCTCCTGATCTCTCACAGCGTCTCCACCCCAAAACCCGCCTCCTGCCGCCGCCGCCAGAACGGCGCTTCCGGCCAACGGCGCTCGCGGGCGTAGTGCTCGCGGAGGAGGTCTAAGTAGGAGCCGTAGGCCCGCTGCATGACCTCGGTATAGGCGATAGGGGCGATATGGGCGAGCCGCGCCTCCTGCCCGCCTTCGAGGAGGTCGGCGATGGCATTTGCTCCGTAAAAGCCCGAGCCCATGGCGGAAGCGACCCCGTACGACGAGAGCGGATCGTAGGCCGCCGCGGCATCCCCCAGGGCCAGCCAGCCTTCTCCCGTGATCGCATCGAGCCGCGAGCTCTCCGCCGGCAGGGCTCGCAAGGGGCCGGCGATCTCGTAGCCGTGCGCCTCCACCCGCTCCCGGGTGGCCGCCGTCTCCTGGAGGAGCCGTTTCCAGGCCGCCGGATCGCTCTCCGGGCCGAGGAGATCCCGTGGGAGGAGGTCGCCGTCACCGAGGAGAGCCACGGCGAGGCGGCCGTCGGCGAGGAGCGCCGAGTACCACCAGCCGTTGGGAACCGCGTCGACCAGGGTGTAGGTGTCCGCCGCCGGGCTCCCGCTCGCGAGCAGGGCGGAGATCCCCACCAGGCGGTCGTAGCGGAGCCGCCTGGCGCCGAGCCGGCGGGCGAGAGCGGCGGGGCGGCCGGTGGCGTCGGCCACGAAGTCCAGCTCCAGGACCTCGGAGCCCGCCGGGCCGGAGATCTCCAATCGCCAGCCTCCCTTGGCAGCGGCGGTGCAGCTCTCCACCCGGCATCCCCAGCGCCAGTCCGCGCCGGCCGCGCTCGCGGTCTCGGCGAGTTGGGCCTCGAACTGGCGGCGGTCGACGTGCCAGCCCGGGCCGTAGGGGTTGGCGAGGAAGGGGCTCTCGGCGGGATCGGCCGCGCCCCAGTGGGCGCGGTTCCCCTGCGAGGGGAGGTGGCCTTCCCGCGCGAGAACGCTGTCGAGCCCGAGATGGCGAAGGAGGGGGGCGAGGCTCGGCGGCAAGGTCTCGCCAACTTTCAGCGCTGGCGCAGCGCACGCCTCGAGCACCACGACCCGCACGCCGCGCCGGGCGAGGACGAGGGCGGCCACCGCGCCGGCGGGACCGCCGCCCGCGATGGCCACCCGGAACCTGTCTTCCAGCCTCAGCGCTGGTCCTGCCGCAGCCGCCGGCGCCGCGGATGGACGACCTCGGCCGGCCGCTTCTCCTCCGCGTCGGCGAGCGCGAGCTTCGGCGTGGCCGCCCGCTTGAGCAGCTCGGTCTTCTGCGCCGCGGGCTCGAGACCCTCGACCATCAGGAGCTGCAGCCAGGTGGGATCGGCGTCGCTGAACGAGCGGTCGCGGTCGGTCTCCACCCAGTAGCGGGGGGGGAACCCCGGCTGCTCCTCGGCATCGGCGCCAGTGCCGGCATGGGGAGCGGGGTGCTCGGCGACGATGCCGAGCAGGTTCCACTCCTTGACCATGTTGTTGATGCGCGCCTGATAGCCCGAACCCTGGAGGTCGCGCAGCCAGAACTGGCGGTGCGCGAGGTTCTTCAAGCGCTGGACGTAGGGGAGGCCCGGCTCGGTCGCCTGCTGGAACGCCTGCTGGGAGAGGACGTCGTTCGGCACCCGCGCCGCCCAGAACGACGGCAGGGGGAGATAGGTCGAGAAGTCGTAGCCCGCGAGGCAGCTCGCCTCGTCGGTCTGCCAGGGGATGCCCAGCCAGCGGGTGAGGGTGCCCGGTCCGCTCGCCGTGAGCGGCCCGTCGGGGCCGAGGCAGACCTCGGGGGTGAGCACGGGGCCGAAGTCATCCCGCGGGCTCTCTCCCGCGGGCAGGACGTGCAGCCGGAAACGCAGGCCGCCCGCCTGCTGGGGCGGCCGCCACATGCGCGGCACCCGCATGGGCCAGGTGAGCTCGATCCCGGGATGGAAGGGGCCACCCAGGCAGTCCTCGAGCGGGGTCCGGTCGAGGGCCGCGGGCTGCTCGGCGAGCGGCAGGTCCGCGAGCCGGCGCGGCGGCAGGGGGCGCTCGCCGGACACGAAGTCGCCCTTGGCCCAGCGCTTCAACCGCTCGTACTGGGTCGGGGTCAGGGCCAGCTCGTCGATGGCGATGTCCATGTACTCGCCGAAGCCGTCGCCATAGAAGGGCGGCAGACGGGAGGGCTGGGGCGGCGGCAGGTGGGCGCGGCGGCCCGGGGTGTCCCAGGGCGCCGGCGGCCGGCGGAACATCTTGAACACCCGCTCGCGCTCAGGGCTGGCGGCCGGGCCGGGGTCCGCCAGGCGGGCCAGCCGTTCCGGCTCCAGGAGGTTCCCCGGGGAACCCGGGCCGAAGAGGAGGTAGGCGCCCAGGTTGACCCACTGGCTGTTCACCATCCGTTCGAAGATGGGGAAGACGTCCTCCCAGAAGCGCACCTCCTTCGGTTCCTGGAGCCAGCCCTCCCGCCTGAAGAGGTCGTAGACCACGTCGTAGAGGGTGACGACGCCGTAGAGCCCGGGACCGAAGTTGGGCGGGGTCACCGCCACCATGGCCGGCTCGGCGATCATCGGGGCTGCGTGGCCCGCGAGCTTCACCGTGGCCCGCACCGGGCCGTCCGAAACGTCGTCGTACCAGCCCTCGTTGTTGGCGAAGGTGACCGCCGGCTGGTTGGTGGCGGAGGCCGAGTGGCCGGCGCCGCCCAAAACCAGGAGCCGCCCCGCCTCGTCGGTCCGCAGCTCGCCCAGAGGCACCTGAATGGGTCCGCCGTCCCCGAAGCGGACGAAGCCCTGGTCGAACCGGTACTCCGGGCCCTTCTCGCCGCGGCCGCGGATCTCGATCGGGCCGGGGTCGATCACCAGGGCCTGGCGCGAGCCGCCGACGATCGTTCCATTTCTGAAGGTGGTGGAGAGGGAGTACTGCTTGAGGTCCATGGCGTTGGCGAACTTGTACCAGGCCGCCTTACGGTTGGCGAGGTGGACCTCCCAGGTGATCTCGGCCTCCGCGGCGGTGATCTCCCGCACCACGTGACCCTCCGCGTCGTAGCCGTAGACCCGGAACCGGGCGGCCTCCTTGCGCACCTCGCCCTTCTCGTTCTTGAACCCGCCGGGACCGGGCTCGGCGGCCTGGCCCGGCACCTCCGGCGCGAGATAGTAGTCGTCCGCCGGTGCGTTGCCGACCCGCGCGACGCCGACGGCGGGGTGGATGGCGCAACGGACGATGGATTTGCTGTCGGGCATGCGGATCTCCTCTGAAGTCGAGCCAAGCACGGTGGCTTCCTGGGTACGATTTCGGGTGATTCTATGTC
This sequence comes from Acidobacteriota bacterium, assembly GCA_034666805.1. GTDB lineage: Bacteria > Acidobacteriota > Thermoanaerobaculia > Multivoradales > UBA5704 > DASQPA01. Next base: position 510 of record JAXDLD010000151.1, on the reverse strand, counting down.
ACGGAGAGCGCCTGGCGGCTCCTCCCTCCAAGAGCCGCCGCCGGGAGATGAGACACGGAGTCCCGGGGCTCCACTCTAGGGTCGCCGGACTCGAGAGCAAGGTAAGGGGATAAAGTCTCGGAAGACCTGGACCCTGCCTCTGGTGCCGCGCCGTCGCTACAGAGTCCCGGGACCCTGATCTCGATTCCCGAGGCTGCGGCTTCGAGCCGCGGGACGGCGATCTGTGGTCCCGAAGCGATGAGTCGCCGTCCCGCCACCACGGTTGGAGTCCAGAGAATTGAGATCAGAATCCCAGGACTCCGCTTTGCGGTCGCCGGACTCGGGAGCAAGGTAAGGGGACAACGTCTTGGAAGACCTGGATCTTGCCTCTGGTGCCGCGCCGTCGCTACAGAGTCCCGGGACCACGATCTCGAGTCCGGGGACCGCGACTCCGAGTCGCGGGACGGCGATCCATGGTCCCGGGGCGGAGAGTCGCCGTCCCGCCACCGGGGTTGGCATCCGGGGTTTGCG
>JAXDLD010000150.1:0-7326 GCA_034666805.1 Acidobacteriota bacterium | reverse complement strand
CGCTTCCGCAGTCACCGCGGAGCCCCGAGAGCCCCATGCGCCCTCCCGGGGCCCCGCGGCGGGTCCTTCACCTCCCGCGCGGAGCGGTCGAGGTCCCGGCCTTTGGCGCGCCTGGTGTAAACTCCCTGCGGATAGTCCTATGAAATTCGAGGCGATCACGGCGCGGGTGCGCGCGCTCAAGACCGATCTGTTGTGGGGAACGGTGTCCCTCGCCGTGCTTCTCGCCTGCCTCTATTACTCCTACGTGGCGGTCTTTCCGCAGTTCGATTTCGCGGTCTCCCCCAACTGGGAGGTCTTCACCGCCCAGACCTGCCCGCCGGGTCTCCAGTGCCTCCGGTTCGGCGACCGGCTGCTGTCGATCGGCGGCGTCGACTTCGAACGCTTCAGGAGCTCGCGTTCGGTCGATCTGCTCTCGGGCATCCGGCCGGACGGCAGGACGACCGTCCGGGTGCTGCGCGGCGGCAAGGTCCTGAGCTTCCCTCTCCAGACCCATATCCCGGGCAAGCAGGAGTCCCTGCTGGGCACGCTCCCGTTCGCGCTGCCCCCCCTCATTTTCTGGTTGATGGGGGTGGTCGCCGTGGTCCTGCTGCGGCCGCGCGACGAGCGCTGGCTGATCTTCGTCCTGTTCAGCTTCGTCACCTCCCTCTGGCTGGCCACGGGCGTCGCCTCCCCCCGGCACACCGGGGGGGCGGGGATCGTCTTCCACATCATCATCTGGTTTTTCCTGCCGCTCGCCGTTCACCTGCACACGATCCTGCCCAGCTCGCGGATCAGCCGCGGAATGCGCGCCGCCCTCTTAGGACCGCTCTACCTCGCCGCGCTCGTCCTCGCCGTCCTCGACGCCGATCCCCGCCGCGCCATGCTTTCCATCATGCTCGGGTGGGCTCTGGCGGCCGTGCTCCTCTCCGCGGCGATCCTCCTCCTGCGCCTGCTCTTGACCCGAAACACCGCGGTCAAGGTTGCCAACCGGACCATGCTCTTCGGCATGCTCTTCAGCCTGGTGCCGTACATCTGCTTTTTCGAGTTTCTCCCGGCCTTCCTCCTGCGCCTCCAGATCACCGACATCCGCGGCCTCTTCCCCTGGGTCTCCGCGCTCTCGGCGCCGCTCCTCCTGCTGGTGCCGATCACCTATATTTACGCCATCTACAAGCATCACCTGGGAGCGCTGGAGTTCCGCGCCAACCGGCTGGTGGGCGCCTACAGCTTCTCGGCGCTCGCGATCCTGAGCTTCGTCGCGGTCCTCCTCGGGGTCAGCAGCCGCTGGACGATCGACGTGCAGTACCTGTCCTCGGTGATCCTCGTGGCGGTCTGCTTCGCCGTCTCCACCCCGTATCTGCGCGGCCGGTTCCAGGCGCTCGTCGACCGCCATGTCTTCGGCATCCGCCACACCCAGGAGGAGGTCATCGGTATCGTCTCCGAGCGCATCCCCACCGCCTTCGACCGGGCGGTGCTGGCGCGGGTGATCACCGACGAGATCCTGCCCACCCTGCTCATCCGGCAGTCGGCCCTCTACCTCTTCGCCGACGGAGTCCGCGAGACTCTCTACGAGCAGGCCCTGCCTCCGGGTGAGCCCGCGCCCACGGTCGAGGAGCTCGCCGCCCTCCTCGCCCGGGGCGGGCGCTACATCCCCCCGTCGCGGCTGCCGTCTGAGCCCGCGCGGCCGCGCTCCTGGGTGCTGCTGGCGGTCCCGCTCGCCCTCCAGGCCAAGGCCATCGGGGTCTGGCTGATCGGCCGCCGCGATCCCGACGACTACTACCCGGTCTCCGACGTGCGGCTGCTGTCGACGGTCGCCAACCAGATCGCCCCGATGGTCGAGAACATCCGCCTCTACGAGCGAGCGCAGCAGGAGATCGCCCAGAGGAAGACGGCGGAGCGGGAGATCCGGCGCAGCGAAGAGCGCTTCCGGAACCTTTTCGAGGCGACCTTGGAGGGCATCGCCATCGTCCGCGACGGCCGCATCCTCGAGGTCAACCACGCCCTCCTGGCCATCTTCGGCTGCACCGCCTCGGAGCTGATCGGCCGCGACCTGTCGGACCTCGTCTCGGACGGCGAGGCGATCCTCCACGCCGAGCCGCGCGAGGGGATCGGCTGGAAGAGCGACCGGACGCCGGTCGAGATCGAGATCGCCGGCAAGAAGTACGTCTTCCAGGGCGAGGACGTGACCGTCGTCGCCATCCGCGACATCGCGCGGAGGAAGCGCGACGAGGCGGAGAACAAGATGCTCCAGCGCCAGCTCCTCCTGTCGCAGAAGATGGAGGCGATCGGCCGGCTCTCGGCGGGCGTCGCGCACGATTTCAACAACTGCCTGCTTGCCATCTTCGGCTACAGCGACCTCCTGCTCGAGCGCTACGAGGACGACCCGTTCCTCGGCCGCAACCTGGCCGGCATCAAGGACGCCGGCCAGAAGGCGGCCTCGCTCACCAAGCAGCTCCTGGCCTTCGCCCGCCGGCAGCCGATGGAGAAGCGGGTAATGGACTTGAACGCCGTCGTCTCGGGGGTCGAGAAGATGCTCCAGCGGCTGCTCGGCGAGGACGTCGCCCTCCTGACCGACCTCTCGCCGACCCTCGCGCGGATCAAGATCGATCCTGGCCAGATGGAGCAGGTGATCGTCAACCTAGCGGTCAACGCCCGCCAGGCCATGCCCTCGGGCGGGCGGCTGGTCATCCGCACGGCGCCGCTCACGGTCGCCCTCGGCCGCCCGGCCCCGCACTCCGACGTCCCGGCCGGCTCCTACGTCGTGCTGACGGTGATCGACACCGGCATCGGCATGGACCCCGAGACCCAGCAGCGGATCTTCGAGCCCTTCTTCAGCACCAAGGGGGAAGGCACCGGGCTCGGCCTGTCGACGGCCTACGGCATCGTCCGGCAGAGCGGCGGCAACATCTTCGTCGACAGCGCCCCGGGGCAGGGGACCTGCTTTTCCGTCTACCTGCCGGCGACCGCGGAGCGCGAGAGCGCCGGGGCGGGCGAGACCGCCAGCGGTCCCGACAGCGGGACGGAGACCATCCTCCTGGTCGAGGACGAGGAGGAGGCGCGGACGGTGCTGCGCCAGATCCTCGCCGGCAAGGGTTACCGGGTGCTGGCGGCGGCTTCCGGGGACGAGGCATTGATGGTGGCCGGGGAGCTCCGCGAGGCCATCGACCTCCTCCTGACCGACGTCACCATGCCGCGGATGAAGGGTCCCGAGCTCGCCTCGCGTCTCCTCCCCGGCCGGCCGCAGATGCGGGTGATCTACATGTCGGGCTACAACGAGGAGCCGCTCCTGGGCGGCGAGGGCGCCCCCCTCTGTCTCCAGAAGCCGTTCTCGGCGCAGACCCTGGCGCGGGCGGTGCGGGGCGTCCTCGACGCCGCCGAAGGCCTCGCGCGTGCGGTCTGACCGGCTCTCCCCTGTAACGGGATCTCCCCTCGCCGCGCCCAATCGGGCGTGGCCATGAAATCGATTCCAGCCCCGAAACGCCCGGCCGCCTGGGAAGAGCGCCTGGCGAGTCCCCTCTTCCACACTTTCTCGCCCGCCATGCCCCGGCGGCAGCAGCCCGCTCCGCCGTCCCAGCTCCTCCCGGCGGAGGAGGTCGTCATCCCGCGCCATGCCGGGCCGGGCAGCCTCACGGCCAGCTGGCACCCCGTCTCGGGGCCGGCGCGGGGCGCCGTGCTGCTGCTCCATCCCTGGGTGCCCTGGGGCAAGTCCTACTTCTACCGTGGCGGCCGGCTGGAGGCCCTGCGCGCCGCCGGCTACGGCGCGCTCGCTCTCGACCTCCCGGGCTTCGGCGGCAGCGGGGAGCTGGCCGGTCTCTTAGACCACGACGTGGCGGCCGGGCTCGACTTCCTGGCGAGCTTGAGCGGCGGCCTGCCGCTCCACGTCTGGGGGGTGAGCAGCGGCGGCTTCTGGGCCCACCAGGTCTTGAGCCGGCGGGACGGGGTGGCGGGGGCCATGTTCGAGGACGTCTCGCCCCATCTCCTCGAGTGGGGGTGGCGGATGGCGCCCGGGAAGCGGCCCGGGTACCTCCTCGTCCGCGGCCTGTTCCCGCGCTTCTACCGCTACCTCGACCTGCGCCGCCACGCTCCCGCCCTCCGCACCGCCGCCGCCGCCTACGTCAGCGGGAGCGAGGACCTGGGGGTCCGGCCGGCGGACACCCGCGAGCTCGCCAGGCTCGCCGGGGCCCGCTGTCTCATCGTCCCCGGCGCCCGCCACCTGGGCGCCATCAAGGTCGCTCAGGCGGAGGTCGTGGAGCTGGCGCTCGCGACGTTCAGGGCGGCGGAGGAGGCGCGGTAAGGCGCCACAGAGAGCGGTGGAGACGCCGGCGGCGTCCCCACCCTTGAAGCCAGGTCCGGCTAGCAGCGGCAGGTGGGAGTCGTGCACCTCTCCGAGTAGCAGAGGTTGATCGAGTCACAGGCGATCGCGGTGACGCCTCCCGCGGCCGGCTTCACCTGGCCGGCGTCCAAGTGGCGGAGGGTCTCGCGGGAGACTTGGAGCTTCTGGACCTTGCGGATTTTTTTCATGAGGTTCTCCTGGAACGGCGGAAAGAAGTTGATAGACGCACATAGAATAACCGCGTCCCGGAGCCCGAACGCTCCCGCCCTGCCCAGAGGAGACGACCTTGCCGACCCAGCGCCCGTCCGCCGCCGCCCTGCTGCTCCCGATCGCGCTCGCCCTTTCAGCCGGCTGCGCCAGCCGCGGCCCGGCGAAGCCGGCTGCTCCGGCTCCTCCGGTACCGGCAGCAGCGCCCACTCCGGCCGCCCGGGAGGGCACGCTCTTCGATCCCGCCAACCTCGACCGCTCGGTCTCCCCCTGCGTCGACTTCTACCGCTACGCCAACGGCGGCTGGCAGGCGAAGCACCCGCGGCCCGCGGCGTACCCGGAGTGGGGGCGGTTCTGGGAGTTGGAGGAGCGGAATTCGCAGCAGCTTAGAAGCGTCGTCGAGACCGCCGCGGCGAGCCACGCCGCTCCCGGCAGCATCGACCAGAAGATCGGCGACTTCTATGCCACCTGCATGGACGAGGCGGCGATCGAGAAGCAGGGGCTCGATCCGCTGCGGCTGGAGCTGGGGCGGATCAACGCCATCGCCGATCTGCCGGCACTCCAGGAGGAGGTCGCCCGCCTGCACGGCGACGGGGTGACGGCGCTCTTCGAGGTCGGCCCCAGCCAGGACCTCAAAAACAGCGGCGAGATGATCCTCGATGTCCTCCAGGGAGGGCTCGGCCTGCCCGACCGGGACTATTACCTAAAGGACGACCTGGCGACGAAGAAGATCCGCGACGAATACACAAGGCACGTGGCGCGGATCTTGGAGCTCTCCGGCGAGCACCCCCATCGAGCCGCCGAGGAGACGGCGCAGATCCTCGCCCTGGAGACCCGGCTCGCCAGAGCCTCGAAGACCCGCGCCGAGCGCCGCGACGTCCCCGGCAACTACCACCGGATGACCCTGGCCGAGATGGACGCGCTCACCCCGCACCTCTCCTGGGAGCGCTACGTCCAGGCGATCGGCGTGCCCGGCATCGCGGGGGCCAACGTGCGCGCCCCGGCCTTCCTCCAGGCGTTAGACGCCGAGCTCGCGGCGCGGCCGATCCCGCAATGGCGGGCCTACCTGCGCTGGCACCTCCTGGACGCCATGGCGGCGAGCCTCTCCGCCGCCTTCGTCGACCTTGATTTCCACTTCAAGCGGACGGTGCTCCAGGGGGTCGGGGAGAACCTGCCGCGCTGGCGGCGCTGCGTCCAGAGTACCGATGCCCGTCTGGGCGAAGCCCTGGGCCGGGCCTACGTCGAGAGGTACTTCCCGCCGGCGGCCAAGAGCCGGGCGCTGGAGATGATCGACAACCTGGCCGCGGCCTTGAAGGACGACCTCAAGACCCTGCCCTGGATGAGCGAGGCGACCCGCGCCGAGGCGCAGAAGAAGCTCGCCGCCTTCGCCAGGAAGATCGGCTACCCCGATACCTGGATCGACTATTCAGCCCTCGAGATCGGGCGCCGGTCCTACCTCGACAACAGCCGCGCCGCCGTGCGCTTCGAGTTCCAGCGCGAGATCGGCCGGATCGGCAAGCCGGTCGACCGCGCCCTCTGGGAGCTCTCGCCGCCCACGGTCAACGCCTACTACCAGCCGTCGATGAACGAAGTGGTCTTTCCGGCCGGGATCCTGCAGCCGCCCTTCTTCGACCCGGCGGCCGACGACGCCTGGAATTACGGCGCCATCGGCGCGGCGATCGGCCACGAGATGACGCACGGCTTCGACGACCAGGGGAGCCAGTTCGACGCCCAGGGCAACCTGCGCAACTGGTGGTCGCCCGCCGACCTCGCGAGCTTCAAGAGCCGGGCGGAGTGCGTGGCCCGGCACTACTCCGGCTTCTCCGTCGAGGCGACCCCGGTCAACGGCAAGCTGGTGGAGGGGGAGGCGATCGCGGACTTCGGCGGCGTCAAGCTCGCCTATGCGGCCTATCAGAAGTCGCTCGCCGGCAAGCCGCGCCAGACGATCTCCGGCTTCACCCCGGAGCAGCGGTTCTTCCTCGCCTTCGCCGAGATCTGGGCCGCCAACGCCGCCCCGGAGTCCGAGCGGCTCCAGCTCGCGACCGATCCCCACCCCCTGGCCCGGTTCCGGGTCGACGGGGTGGTCTCCGACCTGCCGGAGTTCGCGCGCGCCTTCTCCTGTAAGCCGGGAGATCCCCTGGCGCGGCCGGAAGGGGAGCGCTGCCAGGTCTGGTAGGCGTGCCGTCTAGCTCGGCAGCATGGGCGGCAGATCGAAGCCCAGCCTGCCGCCGGGACCCATGGTCATGAGATGGAGGAGGAGCGGCTGCAGCTCCTGCAGGCTGGGCGACTCGACCAGGGCCTGGCGCTCGGCCGAGGAGAAGGGGAGGGCGTGGGCCAGGGCGGTGACGATCTCGGTGCCGACCATGTCGTCCATGATCCCCAGGTCGAGCTCGGAGCCGTTCCATTCGATCCGCTGGCGGACCACCTCCTTGAGCTCGCTGAAGTCGAGCTCCTGCTCGATCGCCTCCGGGTCCTCCAGGAACTCGCCGTAGTCGACCTCCATCCGCCGGTAGCCGCGCACCCCGGGCAGCTCCCCGCGGACGCGGAAGCGGATCACCCCCTGGACCAGGGCCAGGTACCCGTCCTCCTCCTCGCGGCACTCGCCGATCTGCCCCAGGCAGCCGACGTAGTAGAGCACCGGTCCACCGCCCGGCAGGCCGACCTCGGCCGCCCACTCCTCCTCGACCGGCTGGAGGATGCCGACGTAGCCGTCGCCCGCCAGGGCGTCGTCGAGCAGGTTTTTGTAGCGCTCCTCCGAGGCCACGAGGGGCACCACCGTCCCGGGGAGCAGGAGCGGCGCCCCCAGGGGG
>JAXDLD010000149.1:0-8544 GCA_034666805.1 Acidobacteriota bacterium | reverse complement strand
TTCCTGTCTTCGGTGACCGGCCGTTGGATCACGCCGGAAGAGGCGACGGATGCCGCCTACTGGTGCCGCCAGATGCGGGACACCGTCCTCTTCGCGTCGGCGGCGGGCGTGCTGCTGCGCGAGGAGGGCTGGGCCCTGCTCGAGGTCGGGTCCGGACAGACTCTCGCCGGCCTGCTGAAGCGCCATCCCGATCTGCGCCCAGACCACCTCGTAGTGGCCTCGACCGCCAGCCCGGGAGATGCCGGAAGGGAGCGCGCGGCACTGCTCGCGGCGCTGGGGCGGTTGTGGGTCGGCGGGGTCGAGGTGGACTGGAAGCAGCTCCACGCCGGAGAACGGCGGCTCCGCGTGTCCTTGCCCGTCTATCCTTTTGAGGTCGAGGGCCGGCGGTACCGGGTCCGACGCCCGAGCTCCGCCGGGAGAGCGGACCTCACCGAGGAGGTTTCGATGTCTGGAGCGGAGGCGAGCCGGAATCCTGCCGAGGTCCGGCGTGAGCGGATCCTAGAGGCGCTTTCCGAGATGGTCCACGAGCTGACCGGCGCCGAGCCGGACGCGGTCGACGTGCACGCTTCCTTCCTCGATCTGGGAGTGGACTCCCTGCTCCTCATCCAGGCGACTCAGAAGCTCCAGGACCGCTTCGGGCTGCGGATCTCGCTGGTGCAGCTGCTGGAGGAGCTGACCTCGCTCGCCGCGGTGGCCGACTATCTTGAGCGCGAGCTCGAGGAGCCGGTCACGGCCGATCCTGCGCCGCCGCCCCCCAAGGCACCGCCCGTAGTCGCCCCGCCCCCGGTCGCCGAGAGCGCGGCCGTCCCGCCGCCGATGACAGAGGCGGCGTCCAGCATGGAGCGCATCCTGGCCCAGCAGCTCCAGATCATGGCCCAGCAGATCGAGCTGCTCCGCGCTGGCGGGCTCGCGCCGCTCCCGACGATCTCGGCGGCCCTGCCGGCCCTGCCGGTCGAGCCACGTCCGCGAGCGGCGACCGCCACGGCCGCGCCGGCCCGCACCTACTCGGGGTTCGGCCCCTACCAGCCGCTCGAGACCGCCCCCTCAGGCGAGCTGACCCACCGCCAGAAGAGTTACCTCCAAGGCTTCGTCGAACGCTATGTGGCGCGGACGGCGAGGTCTCGGCAGAAGACCCAGGCAAACCGCCGCGTGTTGGCCGACGGCAGGGCCTCCGTCGGCTTCCGCCGGCTGTGGAAGGGGCTGGTCTATCCGATCCACGGCGACCGCATGCAGGGAACGCGGATCTGGGACGTCGACGGCAACGAGTACACCGACATCTGCATGGGCTTCGGGTTGCACTTCTTCGGCCATTCGCCGGACTTCGTCGTCACGGCGATGGAGCGGCAGCTGCGCCATGGGCTGGGGGTCGGTCCGCAGTCGTCGCTCGCGGGAGAGGTCGCGGAGAGGATCTCCGAGCTCACCGGCATGGAGCGGGTCGCCTTCTGCAACTCCGGAACGGAAGCGGTCATGGGGGCCTTGCGCGCTGCTCGCACCTACACCCGGCGCAGCAAGATCGCCCTCTTCTCCGGCTCCTACCACGGTTGGTCCGACGCCACCCTGGCGAGGAGCCAGATGGTGAAAGGCCGGCGTGTCTCGGTGCCGGTGGCTCCGGGAGTCTCCAACAAAGCCGTCGAGGACGTCCTGGTCCTGGAATACGGGACCGCGGAGTCCCTGGAAGCCCTGAAAGCGGAGATGGGAGAGTTGGCCGCGGTCCTGGTCGAGCCGGTGCAGAGCCGCCGGCCGGACTTCGCACCGCGGGAGTTTCTGCACGAGCTGCGGCGGCTGACCGCGGAGGCCGGCACGGTGCTCATCTTCGACGAAATGATCACCGGGTTCCGTCTGCACCCCGGAGGGGCGCAGGCCTGGTTCGGGGTGAAGGCGGATCTCGCCGTATACGGCAAGCTGATCGCCGCGGGCCTGCCGATCGGCGTGGTCGCCGGCAGGGCCGCCTTCATGGACGTCCTCGACGGGGGGCCATGGGAGTTTGGCGACGACTCCTACCCGCGGGCGGAAAAGACCATGTTCGCAGGCGCTTTCTTCAAGCACCCGCTCACCTTGGCCGCCGCGCGGGCCGTGCTCGGCCGCATGCAGGAGGAGGGACCCGCGCTCTTCGAGCGACTCAATGCGCGGACGGCGCGGCTCTGTGCCGACTTCAACGATGGCTTCGCCGCTGCAGGCGCGCCCATCGAGGCGGTCCACTCGGGATCGCTGTTTCGCTTCCGTTTCCCGCAGAACCTGCCGTACGCCGATCTCTTTCCCTATCACCTGATCGACCACGGGATCTTCTACAGCCTGGAATCGGGCAACTGCTTCCTGACACCGGCGCACGACGAGGAGGACCTCGAGCGGGTCTTGACCGCCGTGCGCCGGAGCGTCGAGGAGCTGCAGCAGGCGGATTTCCTCCCTTCACCCGCCACCCCGGGAGGGGGAGGGCGGCAGACCGTGGGTGCCGCGGCGCCCCGGGTGCCAGCCCCGGCGGCCGTAGCGCCGTCAGCCGTAGCTCCGATCGCCCTCCCGGAGCGGCACGGGGTCGATTTCAGCCTCTATTATTTCGGCAGCTATGACGCGGAGTTCGAGCCTACGAAGTACCGGCTCCTGCTGGACGGCGCGAAGCTGGCCGACACCCTCGGTCTCTGCGCCGTCTGGCTACCGGAGCGTCATTTCCACTCCTTCGGCGGCCTGTCGCCCAACCCGGCCGTGCTGGCGGCGGCCCTGGCGCGCGAGACCCGGCGCATCCAGTTGCGAGCCGGCAGCGTGGTGCTGCCGCTGCACGACCCGATCCGGGTGGCGGAGGAGTGGTCGCTGGTCGACAACCTGTCGGAGGGGAGAGCGGGAGTCTCGTTCGCCTCCGGCTGGCACCCCGACGACTTCGCCCTGGCGCCCGCGGCTTACCCCGGGCGGCACGAAGCCATGCAGCGCGGCATCGAGACGGTCCGGCGGCTGTGGCGTGGCGAATCGCTCGAGGTGACGAGCGGAACGGGGCAGCCGCTCCGCATCCGGCTGTTCCCACTCCCCAAGCGAGCGGATCTGCCGATCTGGCTCTCCGGCACCTCGACCGAGACCTTCCGGCTGGCCGGCCGGCTCGGGGCGGGCGTCGTCACCAATCTACAGGTCCTCCCGATCGAGGAGCTGGCGAAGCGGGTGGCGCTCTATCACGAGGCCCTGGAAGAAGCGGGGTACGACCGCAGGCAGGCACGCGTGACCGTGTTGCTCCACACCTTCCTCGGAGAGGACGCGGCGGGGGCGCGTGAGCAGGCGCGCCAGCCGTTCTGCTCCTACCTGCGGTCGAACCTCGGGCTGCTGAGCAACCGCCTGGCGAGCGATGGAAGCCCGATCGATCTTGAGCAGGTCGCCCCCGAGTCTCTCGACTACCTGCTCAACCGTCATTACGAGCGCTGGGCGGCGGGGAGCACGCTGATCGGTTCGGTCGAGTCCGTGGCGGGGTTGGTCGAGCGGCTCGCCCAGGCCGGCGTGACGGAGGTAGGCTGCCTGATCGATTTCGGCATCGCCGCCGACCTGGTCCTCGCGAGCCTGCAGCATCTCGACGCGCTGAGAAGGCGGTGCGCGCTCCTCCAACCGGTCGCGACCGAGCCGGACCGCTGGCGGCTGACCGAAGCCCAGAAGGCCCTCTGGTTCCTGACCCAGATGGGGAGCGACGCCTCGCGGGCCTACAACGAGTCGATCACCCTCCGCCTCACGGGGCCGCTCCGGGTGAGCGCGCTCGCCTCTGCGCTCGAGACGATCGTGGCGCGCCACGAGGCCCTGAGGCTCCGGATCAGCGCCGACGGGGAGTTCCAGTCGGCGGCCCCCGCGCAACTCGTGCCTCTGCCGCTGGTCGATCTCGCGGCGCTCCCTGAGCCCCGGCGGGAGCAGGAGGCGGAGCGGCGGACGCTCGCCTGGGCGCAGGAGCCCCTGGACCTCGAGCGCGGCCTGCTGCTGCGCGCCGCGCTGCTCTGCCTCTCCGGCGCCAGCCACCGACTGGTCGCGACCACGCACCATCTCGCCGTCGACGGGCACGCGATGAGCGTGGTCTTGAGCGAGCTCGCCACCCTCTACACCGCGGCCTGCCAGGGGGGCCCGGCGGTGTTGCCGCCCCCGACCCGGTGGAACGACCTCGCATCGCGGTCGGGGGGCGCCGAAGGGACCTCGATCGCGGCCGACGAGGAGTATTGGGTCGGGCGTTTCGCCCATTCCGTGCCGACGCTCGCCCTGCCGCTCGACCGTCCCCGCCCCGCCGTCAAGAGATATGGCGTCGCCCGCCACCGGCGGCGGCTCGACGACGATCTCGCCCGCGACCTGCGAGCGTTCAGCCGGCAGCAGAAGAGCACGCTCTTCATGACGATGCTCGCCGGCTTCAAGGTTCTTTTGCACCAGATTACCGGCCAGCGCGACCTGGTCGTCGGCATCAACGCGGCGCCGCCTTCGGCCGAGGCAGAAAGAGCGCTGGTCGGCTTCCGCGTCAACGCCCTTCCCCTGCGCAGCGACCTCGGGGAGGGCGAGTCCGTGGCGGCCTACCTGGCGCGGCTCAAGAGGCTGGTCGCGGAAGGCTACGCGCACCAGAGATTCTCGCCCCGCCTCCTGCTCCGGCGGTTGAAGCTGAAACGCGACCCCAGCCGCTTTCCCCTGGTATCGGCAGTTTTCGATCTCGAGCGCTCCGGGGGGGCGCCCCAGCTGGCCGGGCTCACGGTCGAGGTCGATGCCAATCCGGTGGGCGCCAAGGTGGACCTCTACATCAATGTCACGGAGATGGCCCGGGGGCTCGAGGTGCGCTGTGACTTCGATGCCGACCTCTTCGAGCCGGCCACGATCGCCCGCTGGTTCGAGCATTACGAGGTGCTGTTGCGAGCGATCGTCGGCGAGCCGGAGCGGGCCCTGGACGACCTGCCGCGGCCGGCGTCTCCCCTGGGCTCACCGCCGGCAGGGCCCGGCACCGCGGAGCCCCAGGCGGTGCAGGCCTCCAACCTGACCCGTTACCAGCGGCTGCTCTGGATGAGCCAACAGCTCGCACCGGAGGCTCCCCTCCTGGCCAACGGCGGAGTCATCCGGTTGCCTTTGCCGATCGTTCCGGAAACCTTCACGCGGGCCTTCCAGAGCGTCGTCGACGGCAGCGACGCTCTGCGCACCGTCGTCGAGGAGATCGACGGGGTGCCGTATCAGAGAGTGCGGGAGGGTTGGCGCTGCGAGGTCGACTTCCAGGATCTCTCAGCGCGGCCGCAACCGCTTGCCGAGGCGCGGTCGCTCGCGATGGCCCGTTGCCGCCTGCCGCATCCGCTCTCGCGGTCGCTGGTCGATGTCGCCCTGTACAAGCTCACGGAGGAGGAGTTCCTCTGGTACTTCAACCTCAACCACCTCATCGCCGACGCCTGGGCCGTCTCCCTGGTGCCCCGCGCGGTCTCCCGCGCCTATCAGACATTGCTCGCGGACGAGGCGTTGCCCCCGCCCTCGCCGCCGTTCGCCGAGTACCTCAAGGAGGAACGCGAGCTGTTGGGCTCGGACGAGGCACGGCAGGCCGAGGCGTACTGGCGGGAAAAGCTGTCGCGGGAGGTCGATCCCATCTCCTTCTATGGGGCCGCTCCCGCCCGGCTCTCCGGCCCAGCCGAGCAGCTCGCCTGCGACCTGGGGCCGGAGCGCAGCGCGCGCTTGCGCCAGCTCGCGGCGAGCGAGCCGTTCTATTTTGCCTCGCCGGAGCTGTCGCTGCTCAGCCTGCTTGGCGCCCTGGTCTCCACCTGGCTCGCGCGGACCAGCGGCAACCGGTCGCTCTCCTTAGGCGTACCGTTCCACAACCGCCTGACGGCGACCGCCCGGCAGACGATCGGTCTGTTCATGCAGATCCTGCCGGTGCGGATCGTTTTTGATGCCACGGAGAGCTTCGCTTCTCTCGCCGAGAAGCTCGCGGTCGAGAGCTTGGAGGGCGTCCGGTTCCGGCACTTCCCGGTGGGCAACCCGCTGCACCGTCGAGCCTACGAGGTCGAGCTCAACTACGTGCCGATGGACCCCGTGTCGTTTGCTGGCGTGCCGGTCGCGTGCGAGTGGTTCCAACCCGACCAGAACGAGAGCCTCGCGGTACAGGTACTGGACCTGGGGGAGAGCCTGGTCCTGCGGCTCAGCTTCCACTGCGAGGTCTTCCCCCCGCGGCAACGGCAGCTCGCGGTAGGGCACATCCAGCAGGTGGTCGATGCCTTCCTGGAGGACCCCCGGCGGCGGATCGGCTCGTTTTCCCTCCTCACCGCCGAGGAGAGCCAGGAGGTGCACCGCGGATGGAACGCTATGGCGAGCGAGCTCCCCTTGGGGGAGACCCTCTCCGCGGCCTTCGATCGCCAGGTGGAGAGGGCGCCGGGGCGCATCGCAGTGGTGGACGACGAGGGCGCGTTCACCTACCTGGAGCTCCAGGAGAAGGCCGAGGGCCTCGCCCTTCGGTTCGCCGTCGCGGGTGTCGAGCCGGAGAGCGTCGTCGCGATCCTGGCGCACCGCGACCGTCTGTTTCTCGCCGCGGTCCTGGCGGTCTCCCGGACCGGCGGCGCCTACCTTCCGCTCGACCCGGGACATCCGGAGGGCCGGCTCCGGCAGATCCTCGACCAGAGCGGGGCGTCGATCGTGCTGGTGGCCCCGGAGCTGCGCTCCAAGCTGCTCCGCGCGCTGGAAGGGTGGACCGCCGCAGAGCGCCCCCGGGCGATGGACCTCGAAGAGCCGGTACGCACCGAGCGCTTCTCTCCGCCTCCTCCGGGCGACGCCCAGGGGCTCGCCTACGTCATCTACACCTCGGGATCGACCGGCGTGCCCAAGGGCGCCATGGTCGAGCAGGCCGGGATGATGAACCACCTCTACGCCAAGATCGCCGCTCTCGATCTCGGCGAAGGAGACGTGGTCGCGCAGACCGCCTCCCAGTGCTTCGACATCTCCGTGTGGCAGCTCCTCGCTCCGCTCCTGGTGGGGGGCCTCGTGCGCATGTACTCCGAGGAGGCGGTGCGTGATCCCGTCCACCTGCTCGGCCGCTTCGAAGCGGACCGGATCACGGTGGCCGAGACCGTGCCCTCGCTGCTCCGCGCGATGCTCGACGAGGTGGAGACCGCCGGGGCGGGGCGTCCGGCTCTGGGATCACTGCGCTGGATGCTGGTGACCGGCGAGGCCCTCCCCGCCGACTTCTGCCGGCGCTGGCTGGAGGTCTATCCCGCGGTGCCCCTGGTCAACGCCTATGGCCCTACCGAATGTTCGGACGACGTGACCCATCACGTCCTGCGCCAGGCCCCGGAGGGCACGGTACCGGTCGGCATGCCGATCCCCAACCTGCGCCTCTACATGGTCGACCGCGACCTCTTCCCGGTGCCGGTCGGGGTTCCGGGCGAGCTGTGGATCGGTGGCGTCGGTGTCGGTCGGGGCTACCTCCACGACCCCGCGCGGACCGCGGAGGCGTTCGTTCCCGATGACTTTTCCGATGCGACGGGAGGGCGGCTCTATCGCAGCGGGGACCTCTGCCGCTTTCGTCCCGAGGGGAGCCTCGAATTCCTCGGCCGCATCGACCACCAGGTCAAGATCCGCGGCCAGCGCATCGAGCTGGGCGAGATCGAAATCGCGCTGCGGCGGCACCCTCTGGTGCGAGAGGCGGTAGTGGCGGTCCGGCAGGACGTGCCGGGTGAGCCCTTTCTGGCCGCTTACCTGGTCCTCTACCCGGGCGCCGAGGAGAAGCCGGGCGAGCTGCGGGATTTACTCAGAGAACGCCTTCCGGAAGCCATGGTCCCGTCCGCCTTCGTTTTCCTCCCGGCGCTGCCGGTCACGTCGAACGGCAAGGTCGACCGCGCGGCGCTGCCCGCACCGGAATTCGGGCGGGCGGCTCTGGAGCAGGAGATGGTGACGCCGCGCAACTCCCGGGAGGCCCGGCTCGCGGCCATCTGGAGTGAGGTGCTCGGCCTCACCGAGATCGGCGTTCACGACAACTTCTTCGAGCTCGGCGGGGACTCCATCCTGAGCATCCAGATCGCCTCGCTCGCGAGCCGGGCCGGCCTCCGGCTGAGCCCACTCCAACTTTTCGAGCATCCGACGGTCGCCCGCCTGGCCGAAGCGGTGGCGGTCGTAGAGCCCCGGCGGCCTGGCGACCGGGAGGGGGGCGGGACGGTGGTGGGGCCCGTGCCCTTGACCCCCATCCAGCGGCGCTTCTTCGAGCTCGACGTCCCTGAGCCCCATCACTGGAATCAGGCCATCCTGCTCGAGGTGGCGCACCCCCTGGAAGCTTGCGCGCTGGCCGCTGCCCTCTCGTGCCTGCTCGCGCACCACGATGCGCTGCGGCACCGCTTCCGCCCCGGAGAGGGGGGCTGGGAGCAGGTGGCGGCGCCGCCAACCGCCTCCTGGATTCTCTCCTCGCTCGACCTCTCCGCGCTGCCCGCGGCAGCGCGGAGCGGGGCCGTCGAGCGCGCGGCGGCGGCGCTCCAGGGCAGCCTGCGCCTGACCGATGGGCCCCTCCTCCGCTGCGCGGAGTTCGACCTCGGGGCCGACCGGCCGCGCCGGCTGCTGCTCCTCGCCCATCACCTGGTGGTCGACGCGGTCTCCTGG
>JAXDLD010000148.1:0-31484 GCA_034666805.1 Acidobacteriota bacterium | reverse complement strand
CCGCCAGCCCTGGATCATCGCCTTGACCGCTCACGCCATGTCCGGGGATCGCGAGCGCTTCCTTTCGATGGGCCTGGACGGCTACCTGAGCAAGCCGGTGAAGATGGCCGAGCTCGAGGCCGCCTTGGCGGCGGTGGCCCGCTGCGACTCCCATGAAGCGACACGCGGAGGAGAGGAGCGCCCGGGCGCGGGGTCGTTCGCGGACGGCGGCGGAGTTTGACTTAACGGGGGTGCCGGGCGCATACTCGGCCCGCAGTCACTTCCTCCAGAGAGCGAGGTCCCCGGCTGGGCCTCGGCTCCCGAACACGCTCTTTGCGGGTGGTCAAACCCTCAAGGAGATCCGCCATGCCCATTCGTGTCGCCCCCGTCGTTTCGTCCCTCGGTTGTCTGCTTCTCGCCGCCACTCTCGGCGTCCCTCTCGGAACGTCGGCCGCCCGCGCGGACGAGGGCATCGCCGACCCCTGCAAGCTCGTCACCCCGGAGGAGGTCCAACTCGTCCTCGGGACGCCGGTCGACCGGTCGAGCGAGGTCCACGTCAAGGACGCGGTCAAGTTCCCGGTCCGGATCTGCTCCTTCCACGGCAAGAACGGCAAGGTCCTGAACGTTTCGACGGGGGTCAAGACGGCGGCGGACTTCGCCACCGAGTGGACGGGGCACGACGCCATCGCCGAGGTGGGGGACGCCGCCTTTGCCGTGCCCCCCGGGGTCCTCGTCTTTCACAAGGGCACGAGCACCTGCAAGTTCCAGGCGCTCAACTTCGACTTCGCTCGCGACGGCCATGGGCGCGGCTACGCCGACCCGGCCCTCGCCGCGAAGCTCAAGACGCTCGCCTTGGCCGCCGTCGCCCGGATGTGAACGCTGACATTCCGTGGCGGCCGGAGGCACTGAATTTTGTCGCACGGAAATTTGGATCGTGGCAAACAGAGGACTTACCGGCGGAAATCCCTGGTACCGATCCTGCTCTATGAACCGTAGATTTTCGGAATGCCCGTGGAATTCCCCATAGGCCCGGAGAGGGGAGTCTTCATGCTGACCCGAATGCGCAAGCGAGAGCGGGGCTTTACGTTGATCGAGCTGCTGATCGTCGTCGCGATCATCGGTATCATCGCGGCCCTGCTCATTCCCAACTTCCTGGACGCCCTCCAGAAGGCCAAGCAGAAGCGGACGGTGGCCGACATGCGCAACACCGGCACCGCCATGTTCTCCTGGCTCACCGACCAGGTCGGCGCCGCCGCCGCGGGCGCCGCCTCGACCACCGTCGACCTCGGCAGCTACGGGACGGTGACGAGCGGCGACCTCCTGACCTCGGTCCTCGTGCCGCAGTACCTCCAGGGCCTCCCGGTGGTGGACGGCTGGAAGACCAACTACGACTACTACTTGAAAACCGCCACTCCTCTGGACCCCCAGGTGATGGCGATCCACAGCTACGGCCGCGACAAGAAGAAGCAGTTGACGAGCGCCATCAACGTCACCGCCTTCGATCCGACCGACTACGACCAGGACATCCTCTGGGCCGACGGTTTCTTCGTCCGCTGGCCGCAGAAGGTCACCCCCTGATCTAAGACTCCCCATCGACGATCCGGCGCGGGCGCCCCACCACGGGCGCCCTTTTCTTTTCTCCCTCCGTAACCCCGCGAAACCCCCTGCCGCCGCCTCTGACACTTCATGGCCGCAGGACTGGCGAATTTTGTCGCTCCCCCTACTACGCTGATTGAAAACAAAGGAGTTAAGGGCTATCGGGAGCCTGGCACGGACTCTGCTATTGAGTGTTCCAGCTGCCAAAACGCAAAGGAGCCCGTGGAATTCACCGTGGGCACGAGGAGGGTAAGATATGTTGACTCGTATACGGAACCGGGAAAAGGGCTTCACGCTGATCGAGCTCCTGATCGTCGTGGCGATCATCGGAATCATCGCGGCTCTCCTGATCCCCAACTTCCTGGACGCGCTCCAGAAGGCGAAGCAGAAGCGGACCGTGGCCGACATGAGGAACGCCGGCACCGCGATGTTCTCCTGGCTGACCGACCAGGTCGGCGCGGCCGCCGCCGGCGCCGCCTCGACGACCGTCGACCTCGGCAGCTACGGCACGGTGACGAGCGGCGACCTCCTGCGCTCGGTCCTCGTCCCGCAGTACCTCCAGGACGTCCCGGTGGTGGACGGCTGGAAGACCAACTACGACTACTACTTGAAGACCGCCACCCCGCTCGACAAGCAGGTCATGGCGATCCACAGCTACGGCCGCGACAAGAAGAAGCAGCTGACGAGCGCCATCAACGTCACCTCCTTCGATCCGACCGACTACGACCAGGACATTCTGTGGGCCGACGGCTTCTTCGTCCGCTGGCCGCAGAAGGTTACGCCCTGATCCTCGCTTCACCCCCTGCCTCCGACGACGACACGGTGAGGGCGCCCCGACTGGCGGGCGCCCTTTCCCTTTTCCGAGACCACCCAGAATAGAATCCCGCCATGGACCTGGGGCTTGCAGGCAAGGGCGTCATCGTGACCGGTGGCAGCCGCGGCATCGGGCGGGCGATCGCTCTCGCCTTTGCGGCGGAGGGGGCGCGGGTCGCGACCTGCGCCCGCGGGGCCGAGGGGCTCGCCGCGGTCGCGGCCGAGCTCCAGGCGGCGGGGCCGGGGCCACACCTCACCCTACCCCTCGACGTGACCACCGAGGAAGGGATCGACACCCTGGTCGAGCGGAGCCGCGCGGCGCTCGGCGGCGTCGACGTCCTCGTCCACAACGTGGGGGGCTCGCGGGTCTGGCCGTTCCTGGAGGCCGACGAGGCCGACTTCCGGGCGGTCTTCGAGATGAACTTCTGGCCAGCCCTCCGACTCTCGAAGCGTATCCTGCCCGAGCTCTCCGCCCGCGGCGGCGGGGCGATCCTCTTCGTCGCCTCGATCTGGGGGCGCGAGGCGGGCGGCGGCGCCTCCTACAACGCCGCCAAGGCGGCCGAGATCAGCCTCGCCAAGGCCATGGCGCGCGACCTGGCGAAGCTCGGCGTCCGGGTCAACACGGTCGCCCCCGGCTCGATCTGGTTCCCGGGCGGCGGCTGGGACCGCCGGCAGAAGGCAGACCCGGAGGGCATCGCCGGCTTCGTCGAGCGCGAGATCCCCGGCGGCCGCTTCGGCCACCCCGATGAGGTCGCCGCCGCCGTGACCTTCCTCTGCTCGCCGCGCGCGAGCTGGATCACCGGCGCCTGCCTGCCGGTTGACGGCGGGCAGGGGCGGGCGTTCTGAAGGCCCCTCGAGTAGTCTGCCCGATCTAAGATTGGATCTTAGATCGGTCAAACCTCTATCTTAGAGAGCTTTACGACCATTCCCGGTACCGTAGCGCCCGGACGCGCTAAATTCCTTCGCTAAAGATCGTCATCCTGAGGGCGAGCGCCGCGAGCCGGAAGGATCTGGGCGGGGGGAAGGCGAGCGCAAGGGCGGAAAGCTCCCCCACCCAGATCCTTCAGTCGCTAGGGCTCCTTCAGGATGACGTCCTGAAGTTAATCTCTCGGCGATTTGAGGTCGAAGAACTCGCTACAGCTTCAGCTTGGCCATCAGCTTCTTGATGGCGTTGGCGTTCTGCATGACGTAGAAGTGGACGGAGAGGGCGCCGTGGGCGAGGAGCTCTTCCACCTGCCGGGCGGCCCACTCGACGCCGACGTCGACCATCCGGTCGGGCGCCGCCGCGGCCATCGCGTCCGAGAGGTCGGCCGGGATGTCGACGTAGAAGTTGCGCGGGATCGAGGCGAGCTGCTTTTTCGAAGTGAGGATCTTCAACCCCGGCACGATCGGCACGTCGACCCCCTGCTCGCGGCAGGCCGCTACGAAACGGAAGTACTGCTGGTTGTCGAAGAACATCTGGGTGACGATGTAGTGCGCCCCCGCCTCGATCTTCTCCTTCAGGTGGCGGACATCGACCTGGAGGTTCGGGGCCTCGAAGTGCTTCTCGGGGTAGCCGCCGACGCCGACGCAGAAGGTCGAGGGCTCGGCATCGAGCAGCTCCTCCTCCAGGTATTTGCCGTGGTTCATGGCGCAGATCTGCCGCACGAGGTCGACGGCGTAATGGTTGACGCTCCGCCCGTGCGGGAGCGGCTTCTTGTACTCGCTGTCGTCGCCCCGCACGGCGAGGACGTTGTCGATCCCCAGGTACTTGAGCTCGATCAGGAAGTCCTCGGTCTCCTCGCGGGTGAAGCCCTGGCAGAGGATGTGGGGCACGGCGTCGATGTGGTACTTGTTCTGGATCAGGGCGCAGACCCCGAGGGTGCCCGGGCGCTTGCGCTTCACCCGCCGCTGGATCGTCCCCTGGGGGGTCTCCTCGTAGATCACCTCCGCGGCGTGGCTCGTGATGTCGATGAACGGCGGGTTGTACTTGACGAGGTCGTCGATCAGGGCGAGGAGGCCCTTGACGTCGCCGCCGCGGAGAGGTGGGATGATCTCGAAGCTGATGAGCGGCCGCTCGGCACGCTCCAAGTGCTCGGTGACTTTCATCGGACGGCAGCGTAACCGCGAGGCTCCGGGCGGGTCAAGCCAGCCCGCGGGCGCCCTCGCCTGCCGCTCGCCTGCTATACTCACCAGGCTATGAGCGGCAATGGTGGCGATGGCGGCTCCGGCAAGCGGCTCCCTCTCTTCCCCCTCTCGGATCTCGTCCACTTTCCCCATACGGACCTGAAGCTCGAAATCTTCGAGCAGCGCTACCGCCGCCTCGTGCGCGACGTCATCGACGGCGCCGACGCCGAGTCGCGGCGGATCGGTCTCGTCCTCCTCAAGCCCGGGGGGCGTGGGCACGGGGACCGGAGCCAGCGGAGCCAGCGCGGCGACCTCCCCGAGGTCTTCCCCGGCGGCACCGCCGGCCGCATCGTGCGCTGCGAATTCCTCCCCGACGGCCGGACCGAGGTCCTCCTCCACGGCGAGTTCCGCTTCGAGCTCGACCACGAGATCCCCGGCGAGCCCTACCGCCAAGCCCTCGTGCGGCCGATCGAGGAGCCGCGCTGGAACGAGGGGGATGCTGGCATCGTCCTCGTCAAGCGCGCCCTCTTGGCCCTCGCCCGCTCGCTGGTGGCCGAGCTCGGCGACGCCTTCCCCCTGGCCGCCCCCGAGCTCGACGGGCTCGCCGCCGGCTCCGGCTTCGAAGAGCTGGTCAACCGCATGGCCGCCGAGCTCGACCTGCCGGCCGTGCGCAAGCTCGCGCTCCTCTGCGAGTCGCTCCCCGACCGCGCTCTCTCGCTGCTCTCGATCCTGCACTCCCGGCAGCAGGTGGTCGACGAGCTGCGCCCCTTCCGCCACCTCGCCGGCAAATCGCAGTTGAATTGAACCCCGCCAGCGGGGGAGCCGCGATAGAGTCGCGCCCGTGCTCTCGCTCCGCGACCCCATCCACGGCTTCATCCGCGCCGACCCGCTCGAAGAGGCGCTGATCAACAGCCGGCCGCTGCAGCGCCTGCGCACCATCCACCAGCTCGGCCTCACCTTCCTCGTCTTCCCGGGCGCCGAGCACAGCCGGTTCAGCCATGTCTTGGGCGCCATGCACCTGGCCGGCCGGGCCTACGACGCCCTCTCTACCCGCGGCGGCGGGCTCCTGCCGGGGGGGGAGCGCTCGCGCGAGCGCCGCCTGGCCCGGGCGGCCGCCCTCCTCCACGACCTCGGCCACGCCCCCTACAGCCACTCGGCCGAGGAGCTGTTCTTAGGCGGCATCGACCACGAGGAGATGACCCGCCGCATGATCGCCTCCCCCGAGATGGCCCGTATCTTCGTACGCTTCGGGGACGGCATCACGCCCGAGGACGTGCTCCGGCTGTTGACCGGCGATCCCGAGGGGGGCGAGCCGACCGAGCGGCTGCTCTCCCAGATCGTCTCCGGCGAGCTCGACGTCGACAAGATGGACTACCTGCTGCGCGACAGCCTCTTCTGCGGGGTGCGCTACGGCAACTTCGACCTCGACCGCCTGCTCGAGACCCTGCTGCCCATCGCCGACCCGAAGACGGGGAGCCTGGGAGTGGGCCTGGAGGAGGGCGGGGTGCACGCCGTCGAGGCCCTCGTCATGGCGCGCTACTACATGTTCACCCAGGTCTACTTCAACGCCACCGGCAAGGCCCTGGAGCTGCACTTGAATCAGTGGCTCCAAGAGCAGGGCCACCGCTGGCCGGACACCCCGGAGGCCTTCCTCGACGAGGACGACGTGGCGGTCTGGGCGGCCATGCGGCGCTCGCCTTCGCTCCACGCCCGGGCGGTCGTCGACCGCGACCACTTCCCCGTCGCCTTCGAGACCCGGGAGCACCTCTCGGCGGCGGAGAAGCGCGGCTTCGAGGCCCTCCTGCCGACCCTCGCGCGCCGCTTCGGGGCCGGCAACCTCCTGGTCTCGAACTCCGCCAAGGACCCACATCGACTGCGGACCAGCCGGGTCCTCGTCCGGCGCTACGACGGCAGCTTGGAGCCCATGGCCGAGGCCAGCCAGTTCATCCGCCACCTCTCGCGCATCGAGCGCTTCCGCGTCTATACGCCGAAGGAGCTGCGCCAGGAGGTCGGGGCCGCCATCCGCGAGCTCTGGGAGCCCTGAGCACGGCGGCGGCTATTCAAAATCTTGGAGAGAAATCAAAAAACTGGATAGGAATGGTTGAATCGAGCCCTCGCCGACACCGTCGCCGTTTCTATAACTCCCTCATTCTCAGAGAGTTCCCGTCGGGCGTTGACAAGGGTGACCCGCGGCATAACAATTGCCTATCCGCATTCGTGATCCGCACCTTCAAGGTGGGACTGGTCTGCCTCCTCCGTCGCGGCTCGGAAAGGCGCCCGCTTCATCCAAGAGTGCACGGTTCTGTCCCAAGTCAGTATTCAACCCGCTCCCTCGCAGCGCGAGGAGCTTGACTCGAAAGGAGTCACGCTTGATGAGATTGAGAAACGTTCTCCTCTGCCTGGCCTGCGTCTTAGTGGCGCTGCCGGCACTGGCCCAGATCCCCACTTCCACCCTGCGGGGTCAGGTGTCGAACGAGAACAAGGGCCTGCCGGGGGTGACCGTGTCGGTCACCTCCCCCAACCTGCAGGGCGCCCGGACCACCGTCACCACGAACGGTGGCGACTACCTCCTGCCCCTGCTGCCGCCGGGCGACTACGCCGTGAAGTTCGAGCTCCAGGGCTTCCAGACTCTGGAGCGCAACGTCACCCTGGCCGCCGCCCAGACGACTCCCCTGGACATCAACATGACGGTCGAGAAGGTCTCCGAGGAGATCGTCGTCACCGGCACCGCCGAGACCATCTCGGTGACCCCGCAGGCCTCGACCACCTATGAGAAGAAGCTGATCGAGGAGCTGCCGATCGCGCGGGACATCGTCAACACCGTTCTCCTCGCGCCCGGCGTCAGCTCGACCGGCCCCTCGCAGTCCATCACCATCTCGGGCAGCCAGTCCTACGAGAACCTCTTCCTGGTCAACGGCGTGGTGGTCAACGAGAACCTCCGCGGCCAGCCGTTCACCCTCTTCATCGAGGACGCCATCCAGGAGACCACCGTCACGTCCTCGTCGGTCTCGGCCGAGTATGGCCGGTTCGGCGGCGGCGTCGTCAACACGATCACCAAGTCGGGCGGCAACGACGTGCACGCCAGCTTTCGCGACAGCCTGACCAACGACCGGTGGACGGCGCCGACCGCCCGCACCATCACCCGTACCGACAAGATCAACAACCGCTATGAGGCGACCCTCGGCGGCTACTTCCTGAAGGACCGGCTCTGGTACTTCGGCGCCGGCCGCAAGTTCACGCAGACGCTGACCGGGACGACCTTGGCGCCGGTCGGCGGCTCGGCGAGCGTCTATCCGATCGTCAACGACGAGAAGCGCTACGAGGGCAAGCTCACCCTCTCGCCCTTCGAGGGACATCGGATCATCGGCTCCTACATCAAGATCGACCGTAGCGAGGCCGGCAACGTCTTCGGCAACGTCCTCGACCTGGCGAGCATCGTCAACCGCAGCCTGCCGCAGAAGCTCGAGGCGGTCAACTACACCGGCATCTTCACCGACAAGTTCTTCGCCGAGGCCCAGTACTCGAAGCGGTCTTTCAGCTTCATCGGCTCGGGGGCGACCTCGACCGACCGCATCAACGGCACCCTCCTCCTCGAGCGGGCGACCGGCTTCCGCTTCCACGCCCCGACCTTCTGCGGCGTCTGCACGCCCGAGGCGCGCGACAACAACAACACCGTCCTCAAGGGCTCGTACTTCCTGTCGAACGACACCATCGGCGCGCACGACATGGTCTTCGGCTACGACACCTTCGATGACATCCGCAAGGCCGACAACCACCAGTCCGGCAGCGACTTCCGTATCTACCTCTCGGGCTACGTCTTCCAGAACGGGCAGATCTTCCCGAGCGCCATCGGCGGTCCCGGCGCCACCTCCACCTACATCCAGTACAACCCGATCCTCATCAGCAGCCGGGGGACCAGCTTCAAGACCAACTCGCTGTTCTACAACGACAAGTGGCGCTTCAACGACCATTGGAGCTTCAACATCGGCGCCCGCTACGACAAGAACGACGGCTCCGACTCGCAGGGCCGGAAGGTCGCCAAGGACAGCCGGGTCAGCCCGCGCCTGGCCGCCGCCTGGGACCCCAAGGGGAACGGCGACTGGGTGGTCAACCTGGGCGCCTCGCAGTACGTGACCGCGATCGCCAACAGCCAGGCCGACTCCACCTCGCAGGGCGGCAACCCGGCCCAGATCCGCTATTGGTACCAGGGCCCCAACATCAACGTCGGCGGCGGTCCCTTGGTCCCGGCGGACGTCGCCATCAAGCAGATCTTCGACTGGTTCGACAGCCTGGGCGGCACCAACCCCAACTCCAGGGTGCCCATCCGCGACATCTTCATCCCGGGCGACACCACGGTCATCCGCGGCTCGCTCGAATCGCCCTACACCCAGGAGCTCTCGCTCGGCGTGACCAAGCGGCTCGGCACCCGCGGCGTCGTCCGCGCGGACCTGATCCGCCGTGACTCCAAGGCGTTCTACTCCATCCGCACGGACCTGACGACCGGCGCGGTCAACACCTCGAGCGGCCCCACCGACCGGTCGATCCTCGAGAACAGCAACAATCTACAGCGCCAGTACACCGGCCTGCACACCCAGTTCCAGTACCGCTTCACCGACAGACTCTCCCTGGGTGGCACCTACACCCTCTCGGAGCTCAAGGGTGACGTCGACGGCGAGACCGCCAACAACGGTCCGATCGCCGCGGGCGACGACTCGTACGCGCAATACTTCTCGAAGAGCTTCAACAACCCCAAGGGCGACCTCACGGCCGACCAGCGCCACCGGGTCCGGATCTGGGGCGTCTTCGACCTCTTCAAGAACTCGCACAACGCCCTCAACGTGAGCATCCTCCAGAACTACTACTCGGGCACCCCGTACGGGATCGTCGGCGGCGTCGACACCCGGCCGTACGTCGCGAACCCCGGCTTCCAGAGCCCGCCGTCGGTGGTGACCTACTACTTCAGCGCCCGCGACGCGTTCCGCACCAGCAACATCTCGGCGACCGATCTCGCGCTCAACTACTCGTTCTCCCTGAACGGGCCGTTCAACAAGTCGTATGAGATCTTCTTCGAGCCCGAGATCCTGAACGTCCTCGACTACCACGGCCTGATCGCCAACAACACCACGGTGTTCGACGCGACCACGACGCCCTTCCGCTGCCCCACGGGCGGGAGCGCTTGCGCGGACGGGACCCCGGGTGCCACGGGCTTCCGGCCGTTCAACCCCTTCACCACCACCCCCAAGAAGGGACCGAGCGGCAGCGGCGCCAACTACCAGACGAGCGTCGCCTTCGGCCGTCCGCGTTCCCCGCTCGACTACCAGACGCCGCGTACCTTCCGCTTCTCGGTCGGTATCCGCTTCTAGGTCGTAGCTCCACTCGCAGCACGAAGGCCCCGGTCGGTAAGACCGGGGCCTTTTTCTTTGGACCCTCACCCCCCTACCCCCCTCTCCCAACCCGCCCTCCCAGCCGCCGGGAGAGGGGGAGAGGAGAAGAAACCGTGATTGGGGTCGTCTACCGTGCCACGGCGTCGGCCAGGCGGGCGAGGGCGGACCGCCAGCGGCGGCGGTAGGCTTCCCAGACGGTCAGGCCGATCGAGAGGGGGAGGCGGTGGAAGCCGTGCTGGAGGACGTCGATCTCCGCGGCGGGATCGGCGCCCTCTTGATGAGGATGGACGGCGAGGGTCAGGCGGGTCGGAGCGGTCCAGCCGGCGTCCAGGTGCTCGAAGGCGAGGACCCACTGCCGGGGGGGAGCCCAGGTCAGGGTCTTGCCGCGCTCTTGCCGCCCCGGCCCGGCCCCTCCGGTCAGGACGAGCGAACCCTGGGGCCCGGGCTCGACCGTCGCCGCCTCGGCCAGCCAGAGCCCGAGCTTCCCCTCCTCCACCAGCCAGGTCCAGGCCTCCGCGGGAGGGATGGCGAGCGGCTGGCGGCAGCGCAGCTGCACCCCCGGGATGTCCCCCTCGCGGATCGCCTCGGTCATCTTCGTCTCCCGTCGTCCTCAGTCGAGCAGGTCGGAGAGGGCCGGCCCCAGGGCCGGGAAGCGGAAAGCATAGCCCAGGTCCTGGAGCGCCCGGGGCACCGCCCGCTGCCCCTCTAGCACCATGCCGGCCATCTCGCCCAGGGCAAGGTGGAGGGCGAAGGCGGGGGTGGGCAGGAGGCTCGGACGATGGAGGGCCTCCCCCAGGGAGCGGCCGAGGTCGCGGTTCTGGACCGGGTCGGGGGCCGAAAGGTTGAAAGGGCCGCGGGCCGCGTCGTTTTCGAGCAGGAAGCGGATCGCCCCGACCTCGTCGGCCAGGTGGATCCAGGGGACCCACTGCCGTCCGCTGCCGAGAGGGCCGCCGGCGAAGAGGCGGAAGGGGAGGGCCATCTTGGGCAGGGCGCCGCCCTCCCGCGCGAGAACGATCCCGGTCCGCAGGAGGGCCCGCCGCACCCCCAGCGCCTCGACCTCCGCCGTCGACCTCTCCCAGTCGATGCAGACCCGGGAGAGGAAATCGTCCCCCGGCCCGTGCGCCTCGGTCACCAACTCGTCGCCGCACGGCCCGTAGTAGCCGACCGCCGAGCCCTGGAGGAGGACCCGCGGCTTGACCTTCGCAGCGCGGATGGCCGCCGCCACCGCCGTGCTCGACTTCACCCGGCTGTCGACGATGCGGCGCTTGCGCTCGTCCGTCCAGCGCCCGTCGGCGATGCCCTCGCCGGCGAGGTGGACGATGGCGGTGTCCGGTCCCTCCGCGAGCTCCCCCCAGCCTTGGGCGCTCACACCGTCCCAGCGCACGGCCCGGACGTTCGCGGGCAGGCCCTTCACCCGGGCCGGATCCCGGGTGAGCACGACGACGTCCTGCGAAGCCGCTCCCAGCTCGCGGGCCAGGGCCCCGCCGATCAAGCCGCTCCCGCCGGTGATCAGTACGCGCATCCGTCGCTTCCTTTCAGAGATCAGACCGCCGCCAGCTCCTCCTCCAGCATCTGGCGCTGGTGGAGGTCGGCATAGAGGCCGCCGCTCGCGATGAGCTGCTCGTGGCTGCCGCGCTCGGCGATCCTGCCGCGTTCGAGGACGAGGATCAGGTCCGCGTCCTTGACCGTCGAGATCCGGTGCGAGACCAGGAAGACCGTCCGCCCGACGAAGACCTGCCGCAGGTTCTTGAGGATCCGCTCCTCGGTCTGGGTGTCGACGGCCGACAGGCAGTCATCGAGGAGCAGGATGCGCGGCTCGCGGAGGAGGGCGCGGGCCAAGGCCACGCGCTGCTTCTGGCCGCCCGAGAGGGTGAGGCCGCGCTCCCCCACCACGGTGTCGAGCCCCTGGGGAAAGCCGGAGAGGTCGTCTTCGAGGCCGGCCAGGCGGGCCGCCTCGGCGATCTCCTCCCGGCTCGCCCGCGGCCGCCCGAGGCCGATGTTCTCCCCCACGGTCGCCGAGAAGAGGAAGGTCTCCTGCGGCACCATGCCGATCGCGCCGCGCAGCTGGGCGAGGGGGAGACGCCGCACGTCGATCCCGTCGACAAAGACGCTCTCCCCGGGCGGATCGAAGAGCCGCGGCAGGAGCGCCAGGAGGGTGCTCTTGCCGGAGCCGGTCCGCCCCACGAGGGCCACGGTCCGGCCCGCCTCGACCTGGAAGTCGATACCGGCCAAGACCGGCTCCGCGCCCGGGGCGCTCGCAGGGTAGGAGAAGGTGAGGTCGCGGTAGCGGACCGCCCCGCGGATCTCCGGCAGCGGGTAGAGCGGCGGCTCGTCGACGATCGCCGGGACCACGTCGAGCACCTGGCGGATGCGGCCGAGCGAGGCGGTGCCGCGCTGGGTCAGGTTGATCACCCAGCCGATGGCGATCATGGGCCAGACCAGCTTGCCGACGAAGGCGTTGAAGGTGACGAACTGGCCGAGCGAGATGTCGTGGCGGATGACGAGCCGGCCGCCGTACCAGAGGACGGCGGCGAAGCCGATCCCGATCAGGGCCTGGAGCAGGGGGTGGAAGGCCGAGGTCCAGGCGATGAGCTTGCGGTTGCCCTCGACGTACTCGTCGTTCAAGCGGCCGAAGACCGCCTGCTCCGGCCCCTCCTGGGCGTAGGCCCGCACCACCCGCACCCCGGCCAGGTTCTCCTGCACCCGGGCGGAGATGGCGGAGAACTGCCCCTGGACCTGCTCGAAGAGGGAGTGGATGCGGCTGCCGAAGACCTGGGTGACGACGGCGACGACCGGCATGGTGACGAGGGCCAAGAGGGTGAGGCGGAGGTCGATCCGGGCCATCAAGACGAGCGACCCGATGGCGGTCAGGAGGGTGTTGGTGCTGTACATGACCGCCGGGCCGCAGAGCATCCGCACCGCCTGGAGGTCGTTGGTGGCGCGCGACATGAGGTCGCCGGTCGAGTGCTGCTGGAAAAAGCCCTGCGGCTGCCGCTCGAGGTGTCCGAAGTAGTCGTTCCTGAGGTCCAATTCGATGTCGCGGCTCATAGTGACGAGGATCGTCCGCTGCAAGTAGGTGAACACCCCCTGGAGCGCGGCGACGCCGACGATCAGCAGGGCGTAGCGGAGGACCGTGCCGCCGGTAAGAGCGGCGCGCAGGCTGTCGATCCCATGGCCGATGAGGAGCGGGTTCACGAGGCCGAAGGCCACCGAGCCGAAGATCGTCAAGACCCCCAGGAGGAGTTTCTTCTTATAGCGCCGGAAGTAGGGGAAGAGGTACGTGAGCCGCTTGAACAAGGACCGAGCCTCCGGCCGGTAGGATATCACCCGGCCGGCCGGAGCTTCCCGCGGGCGAGCTTCAGCGCCAGTGGCCGTGGATGTAGAGGTAGCCGCCGCGGCGCCGCGAGTAGCGGGGGGCGACCCAGACCGCGTGCGGGTGGGGCGGCAGGAGCCAGCGCCCCTCGACCCAGACATAGTTCGCCCGGGCCTCCACCCAGTCCCAGTAGCCGGGGACCCAGACGTAGCCGGGGCCCGGGGAGGCCAGGGCGACCTCGGTGCGGAAGCCCGGGGGGCCGAATCCGACCCGCAGGCCGACGCTGCCGCGATATCCATACCCCACGCATCCGCTGACGGCGAGGGCGAGGAGACCGGTCAGGCAGAGGGCCGAAAAAGTTAGTTTCGTGTTCATGGTCGTACAACCCTCCTTTCTGCTGATGAAACCCGTGAGTGGGCGGTTTCCTGCGCCCGCCTTGCGTCCGATCCCGGCCCTCTGCTAGGAATGCGGGCCATGTCGATCGAGACCCCGGAAGAGCTGGAAGCCTTAAAGCGCATCGGCCGCATCGTCGGCCTGACGATCGAGCGGGTGAAGGAGGAGGTGCGGCCGGGGGTGACGACGGCCCAGCTCGACGCCGTGGCCGAGGCCTTCCTCGCCAAAAACGGCGCGGCGCCGGCCCCGCGGCAGGTCTACAAGTTCCCTGGCGCCATCATGATCTCGATCAACGAGGAGGTCGTCCACACCGTCCCCGGCCCGCGCCGGGTCGAGCCGGGCGACCTGGTGAAGATCGACGTCACGGCGGAGCTCGACGGCTTCTTCGCCGATGCCGCGGCGACCGTGATCGTGCCGCCCGCCTCGCCCACGGCGCGGCGCCTGGCGAGCTGCGTCCACGCCGCCTTCGCCGAGGGCGCCCGGGTGGCCCGCGCCGGGGCGCCGCTCAACGAGATCGGCCGCCAGGTGGAGGCCGAGGTCCGCCGCCGCGGCTTCACCGTTCTCCGCGAGCTCCATGGCCACGGCATCGGCCGCACGATCCACGAGCCCCCCGAGGTGGCGAACTACTACGATCCGCTGCAGCGCGAGCGCCTGAGCGAGGGCCAGGTGCTGACCCTGGAGCCCCTGATCTCGGCGGGCAGCGGCAAGACCGCCATGTCCTCCGACCGCTGGACCATCCGCACCCTGGACGGCAGCCTCGCCGCCCATCACGAGCACACGATGGTGATCACGCGCGGACGGCCGATTCTGGTGACTCAGGTGTAGGGGCTGAGTGGTATCCTTACCGAGATACTTCTTATTTGGAGGCGCCGATGACTCTACGCATCGTTTTCACCGCTGCCATCCTCGTCACACTGGCCACTACCGCCCACACGAAGGATCTGGCTTCGAAACCCGCCCTGCCAGCTAATCCCGGCATGGCGTTCTTGGAGGCACCTTCCGATCCTCCTTCCCCCTTCATTGGCGTTGAAGACTGTTATCGCAATTACAATTTGTGTGCCAGAACTTGCGCAGTGCCGACCTACGACTCCTGCATCAAGTCCTGCGCCGATATTCGGGATAGCTGCATCCGAAATTTCGAAGCGCAGAGCCCAGCCGCCACAACACCTGGATAGGACGAGAACAAGCCCCAAGGGCTGCGCTCCAACGTTTCCGAGTGCCAGCCGCTTCAGTTGCCGGCTTCTTCCCCGGGCTCGCCTAACAGCTCGGCGAGCTCTGCTCGTCCAGCATTACCTCATATCGAGAACAACCCGCCCCCGCGCTCTTCGATCACAGCGCCTTGTACAGCTCCTCGAAGACCAGGTCATTCTTCCAATACTGGACGTGAGCATAGACGGGTGTGGCGGCTTTCAGGTCCTCCTGGTTGTCGACGAGCAGGCCCTTGGCGTCAGGGTTCTTCGTGTCATCGTAGAACAGCAGCTTGCCGCTGATGATGAAGAACATTCCCGTCCTGGGCCATGGATCCTCCATTCAATCTTTTTGCAATTCTACTCTAGCGGGGCCAGGGACTCCGGAGAGACGGAGTGGAAGGCCACGGCGACCGAGGTTACCGACTCCGGGGGTGCTCTTGACGGTGATCCGGCCGCCGTGCGTCTGGGCGATGCACTCGAAGATGGCGAGACCAGGCCCATGCCACCCTTGCGGGTCGAGTAGAAGAGGTCGAAGATCCGCTCCTGTTCCTCGGGTGGCATGCCGATACCGTTGTCACCAGCTCCAGGACGACATCCCCAACCATGCCGGTAGGTGAGAAAGCGAAGGAGGGGCGGCCCCGCTCTCCTCGGTGGCGTTCAAGGCGTTCTGGGCGAGGCTCAGCAGGAGCTGGTTCATCGGGCCGGGTGGACCCGGACTCTCGTTGGCCTTGTAGTACCTGCCTTCCGAGGTGCCAGCGTTTGCCCGGGACCAAATCGGCTCGGGGGAGGGGGAAGCGCTGCGATAAAGGGCGCAACCGGGTCGATGATCTCCTTCAGACTCCCTCGGAAGTCGATTCAGGAGTCTCCAACCGTGCTCCATGCGTCCCCAACACCGATCTGACCTCCCTAAAAGCCGCCTCGGAGGTCTCCAAGCGAGGTTCGAGCGTCTCAAAAGTAGGCACGGAGGTCGATAAAGTCCGACGGAACGCCTCCAAACTCCCGCGGAACCTCCCTAAACCACTTTCGAGTCCTGCAAAAAGTGTTGAGCGTGCTCGTAATTCAGTTTAGCGAGGGCCATTTGGGGTTTAGAGGCCGCGCATTTCAGTTTAGATAGCGACAAAAGGACTTTTGAGGTCGCCCATTTCAATTTCTCCAGGGCCTGAACGAGTTTAGGGGCCGCTCATTTCAGTTTAGCGAGGGAGATTTGGAGTTTAGGGAGCGTTTTACGGACTTTGGAGAGCTTTTGGCCCGTTTTTAAGTTTCCGCAGAGCCCTTCTAAGTCCCGACCGGCGACTCGATCGGAGCCCGCTCCCTGGCCGGGGACTCCGGGGAGACGGCGGGGAAGGCCACGGCGCCCGAGGTGCCGACTCCAGGGATGCTCTTGACGGTGATCCGGCCGCCGTCCGTCTGGGCGATGCTCGCGGGGCCTAGGCTCCGGTCAGCCGGACACGCTGCGGTCGCCGAAGCACGAGATAGACGAAAGCCCCGAGAGCATGAGTGAGCGCAATGCCAACGGCCCAGCCCACCCGGGTCGTGCTCTCCCGGGGCTCCTTCGTGAGGCAATCGACGAGCATCCAGAGCCAGAAGAGTGTTGCCACCCCACCGAGGCCGACAATCGCCAGGAGACCGAGAAGCTCATGAATCTCGAAGTGTGCCATCAATCGCTCCTGCCCTTCTAAGTGCTCTAGACTAGGTGCAGGATGGCGGCCAGGTGTCGTCGCAGGTCAAGGGAGAATCCGAACAAGCCTGTCCATTCACCGAACAGACGCAGCCGTAGTCGGTGGTTCCAACGCAGGCGGCGTCACAGCCGATGATCCGGCAGCAGCCGAAGCAGATCCCGTTCGAACAGTTATTATTGGCACCCTGGGTTGCAATTTCGCAGCAGCGCGAGCGCGACGTGGCTGCCACGAATCCGGAGAAAATATAGGGGCCGTCGCAACCAGGGGGACAGTGTGCTCCAAAGCGCTCAAGAAGCTTCGGCTTAAGCAGCGGGCCCCCGAAGAAGTACTCGTAGAGCCCGAGGTTGGTAAGTGTCTGATCGAGGACCATGAACGCGAGAGTGATCTGGGGCTCGTATTTTTTCAAGAGGCCCGAGGAGCCATGTGTCGTTATCCGGTGCGTGGCACTCATCTCCATGGTCCGGCTCGCTGAAGATCCAGTACCAAGATCAGTTAAGCTGAAGGTCGGATTGCGGCTGTTCCATACGAGCCTCAGGTGGTCATGGCCCTTCGTGAGGTTCATCACGGTGCCTTCGGGTGTGTCGAATTCGATTTCGAGGGATGCCATCGGTGAGCCAGCCGTATCCTTGATCTGGACGTCGACCGTCTTCCCGGAGCGCTCCACGACGTAGCCACCAATGCCGGCTCGGGCGCTCGTCGGGTCGGCAGGGAAATTGACCGGCTCAGCCCGGAGATGGGCCGGGATAAGAAGTACTGCGAGAACTCCTGCCATGGACGTGTACTTGCATTTCCGTGACATATTCATCCCTCCTGTTAAAGAGCGACTCCGATCGCCCTTTCATCAATAATCCCCGACCTTGTGGCACCTCAAGAGAACGGAGGTAGTTGAGGAATGTGGGGTCATTCCATCTAGCCGCTCCGTCCTGCCGCAACAGAACGCTTCCTGTAGGCCCGATGACGAAAGTCGTCGGGAGGACCGCCGGGAGCAACACCGCCGGCGGACGCTCTACGGAGAAGTAGAAGGGGAGAGAATAACTGTGCCGCGCCAGAAAGCGACGGACGGTATCCTCGCGCTCGGTTGAAACGAGGATGAACGCGAATCGATCCCGCGGCATCCTGCGCGCAAGATCCTCAATCGTAGGAAGTTCCGCGATACAGGGAGCGCAGTAAGTCGCCCAAAAATTGAGAAAGACGACCCTGCCCGCAAAATCTCTCAGCGAGCTTTGCGCACCGTCGAATTGGCCGAGTTTCCACGCGAGATCGGATGGCCTAAGGCTGGCTCGCATCGGTACGAAGGGAGGCTGCAGCCCGGCTACGCGTTGTGCCTCAAGGGCGCGGATCTGGGCCTGACCCCGCTTCAAAATGCGGTTCTCGGCAAGCCGCATGGCAATGAATACGACGATCGTGAACACTATGATGCCCGTCGTGGCACCGACGAGAAACACGCCCAAGCGGGAGAGCGGCATGCGCAACCATCTATCCATTGCAGCAACTCCTCCATTAGGTGGAGTGCACCAGGTATCTAAAGCGTGACAATGCCTCATGCCCACTGGACGCGCACGGATCTCATCGGTTCGGCAGCGCCCTTCTAAGTCCCGACCGGCGACTCGATCGGCGCCCGCTCCCGCGCCGGGGACTCCGGGGAGACGGCGGGGAAGGCCACCGCGACCGAGGTGCCGACGCCAGGAGTGCTCTTGACGCTGATCCGGCCGCCGTGCGTCTGGGCGATCCGCTCGACGATGGCGAGACCCAGGCCCGTGCCGCCCTTGCGGGTCGAGTAGAAGAGGTCGAAGATCTTCTCCTGCTCCTCGGGCGGCATGCCGATGCCGTTGTCCACCAGCTCCAGGACGACGTCCCCGCCGTGCCGGTAGGTGAGGAAGCGGAGCATGGGCGGCCGGCCGCTCTCCTCGGTGGCGTTGAGCGCGTTCTGGGCGAGGTTCAGCAGAAGCTGGTTCATCTGGCCGGGGTCGACCCGGACTCTCGCGCCGCCGCTCCGGTCCTCGACCTCGATCACCGCCCGCCGCCGCTGGAGCTCGCCAGCGAGGACCGCCGTCACCCGCTCCAGGAGCCGCGCCGGCGGCAGGTCCTCGAGCTCTAAGGGACGGGGCTTGGCGTAGGCCAGGAAGTCGGTCACCAGGCGGTCCAGACGGCTGATCTCGGAGCGGGTGATCGAGAGCAGCCGGCCGCCCGTGGGCGCCCCGCCGTGCTCCCGGATCTCCTCTTCCAGCATCTGCATGTTGAGGTTGAGCGAGTTGAGCGGATTGCGGATCTCGTGCGCCAACCCCGAGGCGAGGGTGCCGATGTAGGCCAGCCGCTCGGCCTCCTTGCTCTTCGCCTCCAGCCGGGCGGCGCGCTTCAAGAGCAGCCAGATGATGACGTAGGCCGAAGTCAGGAGGGCCAGGGTGACGAAGCCGATGACCTCCGCCTGGCGCACGAGATCGCCGCGCAGCACCTCCACCCGCCGGGCGAGCTCCGGCGCGCTGATCCCCACCACGAGGGTGCCCATGTCGCCGATCGGCACCTGGATGCTCGGCACGTTGTACTGAAACTCACGATTGGAGCTCTTGGTCTCGATCCGCGGCGGCAACTCGCCCGTGCCGACCGACGGGCCGGACGGCCGCGCGCGGACCGGCAGCCGGGCGCTCGCCTTGGCCTTGTAGACCAGCACGTTGTTCTTGTCGCGGATCTCGACCTCCTGCACGATTTCGCGCTGGCGCAGGACCGAGTCGATGTAGGTCTGGGTCTCGTGCTCGACGGCGATCGCCGTGTAGAGGTCCTTGCTCTTCCCCTGCGCCTGGTGTTCGATCTGGCTGGCGACCGACTCGGCCTCGTTGCGGGTTTCGAGGAGCACCCGCTCGACCTCGTGCTGCGAGAGCGAGCGGAAGATCAGCCAGCCGAAGAGAGCGATGTCACAGAGGATGAAGAGCCCGAAGATGACGGACGCGATGAGGAGACGGCGGGAGAAGGGCGAAGCCGCCACGGGTGCCATGCTTAAGGATAGCAC
This sequence comes from Acidobacteriota bacterium, assembly GCA_034666805.1. Classification (GTDB taxonomy): domain Bacteria; phylum Acidobacteriota; class Thermoanaerobaculia; order Multivoradales; family UBA5704; genus DASQPA01. The sequence continues at coordinate 12,027 of JAXDLD010000148.1, read as the reverse complement.
CCCCCTCCCGGGCCCAGGCGCTGACTCTACCGCGCCGGCTCCTCGGAGTCGGTCCTTGGGAGTCGTGCGCGCCGCCGGCACAGGCAATCTGTGATGTACTTGCCCGCGCTCGGACCAGCGGTGGGTTCCCCCCCGGCGATTTCTACTTGCGGCGGAGTAGAGCATTGGAGGCCGGATGATGAAAAAGAGAGCGCGCCTCGGGGCGGCCCCTGCCGCGGCCAAGACCGTCAGGCGAGCCGTGGTAGTCCTGATCCTCTGCGCGGCGCTCGCCGCCGGCGGCCTGTCGCGCCTCGCGGCCGCCGAGGCGGGTTTCGTGCGGGGGGATTTCTACGCGACGTCCACGACGGCGACGTCGATCGCCCACTACGACGCGACGGGCGCGCTCCTCGACCCGCTCTCCCCCGACCTGCCGCGCGGCACCCAGTTGCACGGCCTGGCGCAGGGCCCCGACGTCCTCCTCTACGTCGTGGCCGACGCCGGGCCGGCGACCTCGCCCAAGGGCTACTTCGTCCTCGGGCTCGACGCCCGCGGAGAGGTGGTCCGGCGCTACGAGGCCCATGAATCGATGCCGAGCTTCGCGGGAGCGATCGTTTTCGATCCCGCGGGGAACTTCTACGTCACGACGGACGAGGGATTCGCGCGCTTCCGGCGGGCCGAGGGCTCCGCGCCCACCGCCTTCCGGCTCTCCGGCCCGAGCTTCGCGGAGGTCAATCCCCTGGCCGCGACCCTGCTGCCCAACGGCGACCTTCTCCTCGCCACGACCGACCACCTCTATGAGGTCCGGCCCGACGGCATCTTCGTGCGGGAGATCCGTTCCTCCCTGCCGCTCCATCTGCTCCAGGGCCTTGCCTACGACGCGGCCGGCAGCGCGATCTATGCCACCTTGAGCGGAGACAGGGACACCTTCAATCAGCTGCTCAAGCTCGATCTCGCGACCGGCCGGCTGCTGCGCCAGGTGTCCGCGCTCTACGGGACCGACGTCGTCCTCGTTCCCGACGGCAGGGTCGTCCTCGGGAGCTCCGGGGTGGGCCCGCAGGTCTTCTCCCGGGACCTGCGGCCTCTCGGAGCCTTCCCCGGGGACCCGGAAAACCACATCACCCAGATCCGAACGGGCCTCCGGAGGAGCGGCGGAAGACAGCCATGAAAAAGGCGACGATCCTCCGCGCCCTGCTGGCGCTCGCCCTGGCAAGTGCGTCCGCCCTCGCGGCCGCCGATGCGGGTTTCCTGCAAGGGAACTTCTATGCCACGTCCTGGAAAAGCCGGAACGTCGCGCACTATGACGCGGCAGGCCACCCCCTGCCTCCGCTCAAGCCGGCCCTGCCCCTGGGCGCCAGCCTCTATGGGCTGACCCAGGGCCCCGATGGCCTCCTCTACGTCACCGTGGGGATCTCCGGCTATACCGGCTTCAACGTCCTCGCCCTGAACAGCCGGGGGGAGATCGCGCGGCGCTATACGTGCCACGAGCCGTTCGGAGGGTACTCCACGGCGGGCCAGATCGCTTTCGACGCGGCCGGCAACTTCTTCGTCATCACCTCGGAGGGGCTGGTCTACTTCGACCGCGAGACCGCCGCTCCGGGCAAGCTCGTGAAGGTCACCGGCGGCGGGTTCTACGACCCGGGCGTCCAGGCCCTGATCCCGGGACCGAACGGTCACTTCCTGCTCGCCACCTCCTCTCACCTCGCCGAAGCGACGAGCGCCGGGGTCATCGTGCGGGAGATCCAATCGAGCCAGCGCTTCGAGGGTCTCCGCGGGATCGCCTACGACGCGCCGGCCGGCGTCCTCTACGCCACGGTCGAGAACCGGATCCTGAAGCTCGACCTCGCTTCCGGCCGGCTGCTCCAGGAGACGGCCCTCTTCGGCGGCAGTACGATCGTCCTCGCGTCGAGCGGGAGGTTGGTCGTCACCGGCCAGATCTTCAGCCCTCAGGTCTTCGCCAAGGACCTGCGACCGCTGGGCGCCTTCGGGGGCGAGGAGCAGACCAGCCTTACCGAGATCCGGATCGGCAGTCCCGGCACGAAAGCCCCGGCCGAGCACCCCGGGAGCGACGGCGGCCACCCCGCCCCGGCGAGCCCAGCGCCGAGCGAATCCGGGTTCGTCCGCGGCGACTTCTACGCCACGATCCCGCGGGCCCAGACGATCGCGCACTACGACTCGGCGGGCGGCCTTCTCGATCCGATCTCGCTCCCGCTGCCGAAAGAGGCGTCCCTCGGCGGGCTCGCCCAGGGCCCCGACGGTCTGCTCTACGTCGTGGCGAACCTCGGAAACGTGGGCTTCGCGGTCCTCGCCGTCAACCGCCAGGGCGACATCCTCAAGCGCTACGTGTCGCACCATACGTCCCCGGGAGTCCTCAAGTTCGAGCCGGCCGGCAACTTCATCGTCGTCACGGCAGGCGCCCTGGTGCGCTTCCAACGGGGCGACGAGGCGTCGTCTACGCCCCTGCGGATCGCCGGCGGACAGCTCGGCGCCCCCTATTACAGGGACCTGGCGCCGCTGCCCAACGGCAACCTCCTGGTCGCCCTGGCCTACCACCTCTGTGAGATCCGGCCGGACGGCGCCTTCGTGCGAGAGATCGAGTCGCCCTTGCGGCTGAGCGGCCTCGAGGGCGTCGCCTACGATGCGGCGACCGGTTCGATCTACACCTCGATGTCCGGCTACACGGGGCAGCTCCAGCAGGTCCTGGAGCTGGATGCCGCGACCGGCGAGCTGCGCCGGCAGGCCACGGTCAACGGCGCCTCCCAAATCGTCCTGGCGGAGGACGGGAGGATCGTCGTCGGCAGCGGGATCCTCGGTCCCCAGATCCTGTCGAAAGACCTGCGGCTCCTCGCTGCCTTCTCGGGCGCGCCGCAGGTCTACGTCACGCAGATCCGCGCGGGTCGGTCATCCCGGTAGCGTCGTCCGCTCGACAGGACCAGCCGCCATCGTAAAATAACGATCCCCCCGCCCGCGGTGGGCCGGGGCATGAGCTCGGGGGAGGTGCCCGATTCGTTCTTAGACCAATGTGCAAGCGGGAAGCCCTTCGGAGCCATCGATCAGCTGCCACAATGACACCGGGAAGGGAGAAGTTGGATGTCTGCTTTTGACGATCACGCGAGACAACTGCTCGATCTGCTGCAACAGCTCCAGACCAGCCTCCAGAGTCTTTTGCAGGACGTGGCGGCCGAACGCCAGGAGTCCGCCGCCGCCTGGAACGCTCTCTCGGCACAGGTGACGGAATTGACCGCCCAGAGCGCCGATCTGCAAAAGCAGATCGATCAGCTCAAGACGGTACCCACACCGCAGCCGATCCCCTCGCCGCCTCCAGGTCCGGGGCCCACTCCCGGGCCGGTCGACGCCGCCGCGACGGTTGAGCTCCAGACCCGGGAGACCGCGGGCGTGCCTCGACGCGGCGAGATCGCCTGCATGGGAGTGCCGCTGCCGGAGGCGCTGAACGTCGAGGACACCGGCACCCTGGCGGTGCAGGACGACAGCGGCCATCTCGTTCCGGCGGATTTCCGCCCCACCGCCTGGTGGCGTTCGGCCCAGGCGCCCAAGGGCATCCAGTGGGTGAACGTCGCCTTTCCGGTGGACCACCTGGCCGCCCATGGCGAGCGGAGCTACAAGCTGCTGATCGGGGTCAAGAAAGGTACCAATCCGGCTCCGGCGCGGCCGCTCACGGTCGCACCGCTGGGGGGCGATACCGCGGGGTACCGGGTCGATACCGGGGCCGCCCAGTTCGTGGTGACCCCGGCCGGCGTCGTCGCCGAGATGGCGGCGGCCACGCAGGAGAACGTCGTCGCGGGCGCGACGACGGAAGCCAACATCAGCGACAAGGGCGACAAGGGGGACAAGGGCGGCAAGCGCGCCACCACGAGCGGCATGCGCGGGGTGTCGCTCGAGTACTGCGGGCCGCTCGTCGCCAATCTCGTCGTCGAGACGACCTTCCCGGACCTCCGCTTCGGCGGCGGGCTGGTCTCCGTGCGGCGCCGCTACGAGCTCCGCGCCGGATGCCCGGTCGCCCTGATCGGCGAGCGGGTGGCCTGGGAAGGGACGCTGAACGGCACGTCCGAGGTGCTCAAGGACGGCAGCCCGAACGCGGTGCTGGGCACCCTGGTCCGCGAGAAGGTGCGCCTCAAAGCCGCCGCGGCGCCGAAGAGCGTCGCCGTGTTCTATCGCCGGGACAGCCCGCCGGCGCGGTTCGAGGCGCCCCGGCAGGACGTCGCCCTGGCGCAGAACCTGCGGCCGACACGGCTGATGCCCAATCCCGACAACCCCACCAAGCAGGTGGCCATCCCGCTCTCCTTCACCCTGAGCGCCGGCGGCACGGTGGCCGTTTCGGGGACGGAAGCGGACGCCGGGATGATGGTGGTGCACGGCGAGCAGGGCGACGTCGTCGTGGCGCTCCGCCAGATGCACCGCTACGAGCCGCAGGCGCTCCGCTACTCGCCGGCCGATGCCGGTACCGGCAATGCCGCCAATGCCGGCGAAATTGACGTCGATCTCGCCGCCGACAAGTTCTGGCTGGCCCACCACCAGGGCCTGTACGTCAACTTCGCGATCGGCGTCCTGCCGCCCCAATCGACCGCCGACGACGCGGCCGGAGTCTGGGGTGTGCTCAACCGGCCGTTGCGGGGGATGCCGTCCGCGGCCTGGATCAACGGCGCCAAGGTGTTGCCAGAGATCCCCGCCGGCGACCTCCCCGCCCACCTCGCGCGGTGGGACGACTGCCTGCGCTCCATCTGCGACAACACGATGACCAAGATGGTCCAGGAGGGGCTCCAGGGATTGATGACTTTCGGTTCCTGGCCCCGGTACTGGGGGCAGTGGGGGGTCGGGACCGGCGAGACCGGCGACGGCACCTGGGACGCCACGTTCCTCAAGACCAACTGGACCGACTACTGGTGCACGACCAAGATCGCGGTGGAAAAAGCGCTCCGTTCCGGGGAGCCCGAGTGGCTGGACGAGCTCGCGTTCCCGGGCGCCTGGCGCATGCTGCACACCCAGATCCTCCAGGGGGCGCCGGAGGACACCTGGTTCTACCTCGGCCAGACCGCCTACGGCTACGGCGCCTTCCGCGCCGACTTCAACTCCTCCCACCAGTACTGGGAAAACCTTTATTTCTACTATTTCCTGACCGGCGACCCGACCGTCGTCGAGACGATCGAGCGCGGCGCCCGGGCGCAGGTCAAGTTCATCCGCGCCCAGGGCTCGGTCTCCGGGCGCCAGCCGCACCAGTGGGTGATGGCCATCCGCTTCCTGGCCAACACGTCCCAAGACCCTTCCTGGGGCGCCGTTTTCGAGGAGCTCATGACCCGGGCGGTCAAGGACTACTACCTGCCGGGGACCTGGAACGGGCAGCCGGTCGCGTTCTGGACCACCTCGCCGCCCAAGGGGGCCGGAACGGTCCAGAGCGTGCAGCACTTCTCGCTCGGGTTTTACGACATGGAAAACCTGTACTGGTTCGGGGTGCGCAACGGAAACGCGCCGGTCGGACCGCGCAACGTGAAGCCGTGGGACGTCTTGACCGGGGTGGCGAAAACGGTGAGCACGCTCGGCATGAGCGTCATGGGAGGGGACGGCAGCGTGCGCGACAGGTGGTCGCGCGCCTTCGACGTCACGCTCGACGCCAACGGCAACGTCACGGGCCTCGCCGGGGCCACGATCGACACGGAAAACCTGCTCTATTCAGACGACAAGCCCGCCCTCGCGAGCTTCCTCGCCCGCGCGGCCCTGCTGTCGGGCGACGAGCATCTCCAGGCGGTCGCCGCGGATCTCGTGCAGTTGGCTTTCGACCGGATCGCCGGGGGAGACAACCTGCCGATGTGCAAGCTGATCGGTATGGATTCCGCCCGGGTCGGCGCCGCGGTGGCATGGGAGGCGGGACAGAGGGCGTAATCCCGGCCTCCGGAGCCCGGCCTCGGATCCCTTGACACTCCCGACCCCGCGACGTAGAGTTTTCTTTGTTCCGCGGACATTGGCGAGCTGTTCCTGCCTCCTCCGGACGCCGGAGGGGGCCGTTCCTCAGAATAGGTTCTTTTCTGATCCTGGGAGGTTCCAAGCATGAGCGAAAAGTTCTCCACCCCCCCCTTCTCGCGCCGCCGCTTCCTCGCCGGCACCGCGACCGCCGCCCTGGCGTCGGCCCTGCCGCGAGACCTCCTCTTCGCGCAGCCCGCCCCCAAAGCCGCGAAGTTCCGCCGGTTAAACCTTTCGGACCCCAAGGCCGCGCCCATGCTCGCCAGCTACCAGAAGGCCATCACCGCCATGCTGGCGCTGCCGCCGACCGATCCGCGCAACTGGTACCGGAACTCCTTCACCCATCTGCTCGACTGCCCGCACGGCAACTGGTGGTTCTTCGTCTGGCATCGCGGCTACCTCGGCTGGTTCGAGGAGACCTGCCGGCAGCTGAGCGGCGACCCCAACTTCGCGCTCCCCTATTGGGACTGGACCGTCGAGCCGCGCGTCCCGGCGTCGTTCTTCACCGGCGTCTTGAACCCCTCGAACCCCGCCTACATCGCGAGCTTCGCCGCCTTCAAGAGCACCTTCACGGCGCCCGTCAACGCGTTCTGGAAATCGCTCACGCCGATGCAGGTCAAGGAGCTTCAACTGCGCGGCTTCAACTCGGTGGCCGATTTCTGGAGCGCGGTGCCGGGCATGTTCTTCCCCCCCAGCCAGGTGCGCACCTTGACCCAGGCGAACCCCAACTTCGATACCGTGACCAAGAAGGCGGTTTCGCTGCCGACGGTCCTCGCCGGGCTCCAGCCGAAAACCTTCCTCGACTTCGGCAGCGCCAAGGCGGCCAACCACAGTCAATCGACGGGCTTCGGAATCATCGAAGGCCAGCCGCACAACAACGTCCACAACAACATCGGCGGTTTCATGGGGGACTTTCTCTCCCCCGTCGACCCCCTCTTCTTCATGCACCACTCGAACATCGACCGGCTGTGGGACGTCTGGACCCGCAAGCAATTGAAACTGCATCTGCCGACCCTGCCGACGGGCGCCGACCTCACCGCCTGGTCGCGGGAGCCGTTCCTCTTCTACATCGACGCCGCCGGCAAGCCCGTCGGCCAGAACAAGGCCGGTGACTACGCCACGATCGGCCAGTTCAACTACGACTACCAGCCCGGTTCCGGCGAGTCGATCGTGCCGAAGCTCGCCGCCGCGCTCGCCGCCCAGAGCGCCAAATTGTTCACCGCCACGGTGCAGAGCTCCGCGCTCGTCTTCTCGAAGCGGGCGACCAGCGTCGTCAAGGTCCCGGCCGACGTCATCAACCAGGCGAGCACGGAGCAGGGCCCGACGCTCTTCGCCCGCGTCACCATCCAGCCGCCGGCGGACGCGCGCAACCTCCGCTTCGAGGTCTTCGTCAACGCCCCCGAGGGCGCGGAAGTCGGCCCGGACGATCCGCACTTCGCCGGCTCTTTCGAGTTCTTCGGCAGCCACCACCATCTCGAGGGGCCGGTCACCTTCGACATGCCGCTCTCCCCCGCGCTCCGCGGGATGCGCAGCGCGAACCTGTTGAAGGCGGAGGCGCCGCTCCAGGTCCATGTCGTGCCGAGAGCCAAGGGCGCGGCCCCCAAGGCGCTCGCGCCCACGGTCCGGGTGCAGAACCTCGTGGTCGGTACCTTCTAGGGTTAGACTGTAGGCCATGGGTGGATTTCGTCTCCTGTTCTGCCTCGCGCTCGCCGCCTCCTCTGTCGTCCTGGCCTGCGCGAACAGTCGCCGCAGCACGCCGGCAGGGGAGGAGCGGCGGGTCGTGACCCTCGCCCTCCCTCGCCCGCCAGCCCCCGGCGAAACCGTCATCCTGCGGGTCACGACGGGGGCCCTGCCGCGCGGCGCGCGAGTCGTGGTGCGCCTTACCGACGGGGAGGTCCTGGGGGCGGTCTCCCCGTTCGGTGTCCTGCCGGGCCGGAAGGCCGGCCCCTCCATGATTCCTCTCCCCGAAAAGGCCATGGCGAACGGCAAGGTCCAACTGGTGCTAGAAGTCGAGGAAAAGGGGCAGCCGCCCGGCCGAGCGCCCACCCGGAAAGAGGTGGAGGCCGTGGATCTAGTTTTCGTTCCGGTGACCGGTCAGTAGCCCAGCTCACCGCGGTCGTTTTCTTCTCCGCGCAGTCGTCTCGGCCCTGGCGGCGGTCTCATCCCGCAGGACAGGTCTCCGAGTCGACCGGACAACAGACGAAGCTGCACTGCGAGGACAGCCCTCCACCCACTCCGCCGAGCGACGGGTCGTCGAGCCGCTGGATCGTTTCGCGGTTCAGGGTGAGACGGCGCACCTTCCGGCTCTTCATACAAAGCCTCCTCTCAAGAGGGTAGGGCCAGCCTGGACTCGCACCGTGAGCTCAGAAGACGCAGGCGGCCTCTACTCTTCAAGGTGCGTCCGCGCGGTATTTGCGCTCCACCTGAAAAGTAGCCACCCAGCGGCCTTTCTCTCTCCTCAGAGTCGCTCCCCATGGACAGCGCCTTGCATGCTTTTCTGGCGTGGCCGTGAGTAGACCGCACGGCCCTCAAAGGAGGGTTGGAGTATGCCGACACGTGAGATTCCGCGCCAGGAGTGGAAGGGATTCCTCGAGGGGTATAGCCGCGATCATCAGGAGGCGCTCGCCACCCTCGAGGTCCTCGGGGTCGAGTTGGGGGACCAGACGGAGGCGCGCGAGCTCCCCCTGGTAGGGCTGTCGCTCGAGGAGAAGGGAAGCGAGGCGGGGAGCGTCGAGATCCTGTTGGGGAAGCGCCCCGACGCGCACCTGACGCACAGCATCGCCTCCCCCGAGCACCTCTTCGTGCGGATGGGGGAGGGCGGAGAGGAAGACCTGGAGATCGAGTCGGCGGACGGGACGAGGACTCTGCTCCGCACCCGTGCCGCCAGCCTGTCCGGACCGGGCGCGCGCTAGGCCGGACTCCCGAAGAGCGAGCCCGAGAGAGCATCCCTACGGGCCCGCGCCCGCCGCCGGCTGGATACTCTCAAGATCGACCTTGGTGACCTCGCGGCGGAGCTCGGCGGTAGCTGAGCGAGTCGTCGTCTGAAACCGTCGCCACAAGCCAGGCAATTGTTGGAATTCCGACACAGCGCCGGTCGGCGCGAGCAATGAATAAAGAGCGATGCATTGAAGCTCTTTCGCTAGAAGACCCTGTGATTTCAAGCGGTCGACGGCCGCCTGAGATCCAACTTCCCCTTCGCACTGTCAAGGATGAACTGCAGGTTGAGCAGCCCGTTGAGGTCCGCGAACTTCACATAGAGACCGGCGGCAAGGTTCTGGGCCGTCAACAGACGCTCGGACCCGTTGCGGCTGACCTTTACGGTCAGGGGATCGCCTCCGGCGCTCTGGAGCCGCCCTCCTAGGAGATCGAGCAGCTCCTGCACCGCGACCCAGGCGCGATGAGCGATCAGGAAGGCGGGCGCCGCGAGGTTCGCCCCGTCGAGCGTCGCCTTGAGCGGGATGAGTGGCGTGGATGGCAGGACGGGAATGGGCTTCCCCGCCTTCAGGAGAGCGCGTAGCTGCGCCAGCGTCTTCCCGGTCCGGCACTGGAAATGGGGCTTGTCAATGATACTGCTAAAATCGCCTCCCCACTCGAGACTTAGATCCTTGCCGATCTGCCCGGCCTCGTCGTACTGCGGCGACGCATCGAGAAAGGCCGTTCCCTTGAAGATGCCGATGTCCCAGGCGACGCTGAAATTGTGATTGCTGAACCCGCCCGGGGCATTGGTGACGACCTTGCCCGGCACCGTCCTGCCCTGCGCGAAGAGCGCGTCCTGCTCGGCGAAGGTGCGAGTGCCGCCAATGATCTTGGCGTTGATCCCCGCCGCCCGCACCTCCTTCAGGAACTCCCGCGCCTGGACCTGGGCCTCCGGCAACAGCGTCAGAATGTTCGCCTCGCTACGGGAGTCCGCCATGGAGACCGCCTTTCTCGTTTTCACGATCCTGCGGCAGCTCCAGCCTGTTGTCAAATGCAGGGCCATCAATGTTCGCGGTCCGATCGGTTAAATTGGGAACCAACTTACCTGAGGCCGACCTCAGGGTCCGAACGTCTCTCGTCAGCTTTCCATCACCGAGTAAGGCCTAAAGACCGGCCTCGAACACCCGCTTATAGACAGCAGCGAGAGAAAGCTCGCAACCGATCGAAGGCAGAAGAAGACGGTCTTCCAACCGGTTGGCTTCGAGCAGCAACCACCCTCCCTCCGGCTGACGGGAGTAGCGCTCGACCTCGATCCGCTCCTGGGAGACCAGGACGATCTCGGCAAGCGATTCAATCGTCCGGTAGTGGGCGAACTTCTTGCCGCGGTCGTAGCCTTCCGTGGAGGGAGAGATGACCTCGACGATCGTCGCTGCCCCAACGAGCGTGGTCGAGGAGGAGAGGGACCCCATCGGTCGTACAGATCTCGACCGTCCGGGCCTGCCGGAACTGCGGACCCTGGCAGGGGTACTTGCAGGGGCGCCAGGGGTTGACGCTGACGCAGGGCTCGGCCGAGAGGGCCACGAGAAGAACGAGTCCCACCAAGGGCGGACGCTTCCTCCAACTCCGGCTTGCAGGCATGATCAACCTCTCTGGAGATCCGGCAGAACGGCTTCTATTGTAAGCCAGGGAGAGGGGAGCCCAGGTCTCGGGACCATGAAGTCGAGCCCCGGGGATGAAGGTCGTTGCCCAGGGACTTTGCGTTGAGGTCCCCATACTTTGCGTCAATGTCCCGGGACTTTGTCTCCTGGCCCCGGGACACCGAGTCGTGGCGCCCGAAAGGACGGTCCTGATCGAGGGTTTGAGGCTGCTTTTCCGGAGCGAGGAAGCAAAGTCCCGAGACCGCGGTTCCGAGTCCAGGTATTCCAACTCATGGTCCCGGGGCCACGAATCGTCGGCTGGGAACATCGAATCGTGGTCCCCGGGCAGCGAGTCGTGGTCCCGAGACCCTGGGTCGTGGTCGCTGGACTTCGGTTCGCGGTCCCGGGACATTGAATCCCTGCCCCCCGATTCGAGTCGCTTTCGAGGGGTTGCGATCGTTGCCCCGGGACTGCGACTCGTGCTCTCGAGGTTTCCGACCGTTGCCCCGGGACCTTGAGGCAAAGTCCCGCGCCCTCGGGTCAAGGTCCAGGGATTCGAGCTCGCTGTCCAGGGACCTTGCCGCAAAGCCCCGAGACCCCGTGACGTTGTCCCGATATCCAAGACGTTGTCCCGGGGCAATGAGTCGTGGTCCCGAGACCATGAGTCGTGGTCCCGAGGATCCAACCGCTGGGCCCGTGCTCTCGAAGCGGAATCCGGCGACCGCGATCCTTGGGTATTGGACTGCATCCTGTCGTTCCCGGACCGGCAGTTCGAGCGAGGGGAGAATGGAACGGCGGCCACGGCCGGCGACTCATTGTGGAGGAGAAAAAGGGGGGCGTGCCGAGCACGCCCCTCGAAGTACTGCGGCAGCAGGTTAACGGCTGGCGGGGTCGGTCGACATCTTGGACACTTCGACCGGCGGCGGGGTGGCGCCCGGGGCCGGCGGGGTTGCCGGCTTCGAGGTCGGCGTCGACGCCGCCTTCTGCTTGCGGCCGCGGAAGGGCTGCAGGCCGAACTCGGCGAGCTTCTCCGAGCGGATGCCGTAGTGCTGCTTGACCGACTGGCGCAGCAGAGTGGCCAGCCGCTGGCCCTCGTTGAGCATCTCCTGGAGCTGTCGGGAGGACGCCTGCTTGGCGGCCCGCTGCGCGGCCTGCTGCTTCTTCAAGTCCGCGGCCTGGGCCACCATCTCCGCCAGCCGGGCACGCGGCACCTCCAGGTGCTTCAGCTCATCCCCGTTGGCGGCGAGCGGGGCGAGGAGGCGCTGCCAGTCCCCGACCTTGCCCGCCACGGTGGTCTCCTTCTTGCGGGCCTTCGCCTTGGGGGTACCGGGTTGCGGCTGGGGGGCGGTCGGGGTCGGCTGAGGGTTGAGAATCTCCTGTTTCACGTCGTTCTCCTTCTGCGAGCCTCGCGGCTCAAAAGGCCGGCGCCTCAGGTGGCGCCGTCTCGAGCAGGAGTCTCTCCGACCGGTTCCCGAGAAGGCGACAAAAACGAGGAGACGAATTTTTTTTCTTGCTCCCCCGGGGA